>JABHKE010000148.1 GCA_018692355.1 Fidelibacterota bacterium | reverse complement strand
TATTTGTCCAAGACTCCAACTTTCTAATCCCCAATAGAATATTAAATATCCCTATTTATGGTGTCCAATTCAGGCGAACTTCCGCACCACATTTTTAGCTTCGTTTTACGAAGAGACAATCATCCACACCGGTAAAACTTATTTATGAGTACATTCGAAAATTTTGGTCTGCATCAAAATATCATCAAAGCAGTACATGAATTAGGCTTTGAATCTCCCACGCCAATTCAGTCTGAAACCATTCCTCACTTAATGTCATCCCAACAGGATATAATCGCAACAGCTCAAACAGGGACTGGAAAAACTGCGGCATTTGGGTTGCCAGCTATCCATTTAGCAAATCCTGATAATAAGAATACTCAAACATTAGTATTATGCCCTACAAGGGAGCTCTGCGTACAAATCACTCGTGACTTAATCAGCTATTCGAAATACTTGAAAGGAGTAAACATACTCGCTGTGTATGGTGGTGAAAGGATTGATTCTCAGATAAGAGCACTTAAAAAAGGTGCACAGATTGTTGTAGGAACACCTGGGAGAACACGAGATTTAATCAATCGGAAAAAATTATTTGTTGAGAATATTGAAAGAGTAGTTTTAGATGAAGCTGACGAAATGCTCACCATGGGATTCAAGCAAGAATTGGACGCTATTCTGGAGAATACACCAAAGGAGAAACAAACACTTCTTTTTTCTGCAACCATGTCCCCAAAGATTGTTTCTATCACCCGGAAATTTATGAAAAACTCAGTGGAAATAGCTGTGGCACGCAAGAATATTGGAGCAGAAAACATTAAACATGTGAATTATATGGTAAATGCGAAGGATCGTTACGAGGTACTCAAAAGAATCGCAGATTTGAATCCCAATATCTATGGAATTGTTTTTTGTCGAACCCGTCGTGAAACTAAGGAAATTGCCAATAAATTAATGCATGATGGTTATAATGCTGATGCGATCCATGGTGATCTCTCCCAACCACAACGGGATGAAGTTATGGGAAAATTCAGACGTCGTAGTTTACAAGTATTGGTAGCCACAGATGTTGCTGCCCGTGGATTAGATGTAAATGATATAACCCATATTATTAATTATAGTTTGCCTGATGACCCGGAAGTATATGTACATCGTAGTGGTCGGACAGGGCGAGCTGGAAAAAGTGGGATTTCTATTGCTATTATTCATACTCGGGATATGCGAAAGCTAAGAGAAATCGAACGGATTTCAGGAATTTCTTTTTCAAAAGAGTTAGCTCCAAGTGGTCGGGATATTTGCGAAAAACGTCTTTATGCACTGATAGACAAAATTGAAAAAGTAGAAGTGAATGAAGAACAGATTGGCCCATTCTTAGATAATATTTATGAAAAGTTAAATTCGTTTGACCGAGAAACTCTCATCAAGCATTTTGTTTCAGCAGAATTCAACCGCTATTTGTCCTATTATAAAAATGCCCGTGATATCAATATATCAGGTGGGAAAAATAAAAGGGATTCCAGAGAACCTCGTGAAAGAAAAACTAGGTCTGAACGCCAAAAATCAAAATTTGCAACAATCTTTATCAATGTAGGCAGCCGGAATAAATTGACGCCAAATCGACTCATGGGATTAATCAATGAAGCAATGGATTCAAAAGATGCTGTAATTGGCAGTATCGATATTATGAAAAAATTCTCATTCTTTGAAATTGAAGATAATCGGAAAAATGATGTTATAAAGGCCTTAAATAAGGAAACATTTGAAGATGTTTCACTCTCTGTTGAAATTTCCAAAGAAATGCCAAACAAGGCACCATCCAAAAAAGAAGATTTCTTTACAGGAAGAAAAAAGAGAAAAGGCGGCCGAGATCAAAAATTTCGTGGTAAAAAAGGTCAAAAGGGTAAAGGTGGGAAAAATAAAAGGAAAAACCGGAGTAACTAATTATTTTGAATCTTTTGAGAGGGTGTCAAATATCCCTTTTTAACATATTCCTAAAGCGTGAACTTTCGCCGCTAAATTTTACCCCAATTCAATTATTTTAAGAAGACATCATGAGAAAAGAAAATTTTAGAAATATTGCAATAATTGCCCATGTGGACCACGGGAAAACAACCCTCGTTGACGGTATGCTAAAACAGAGTGGCACCTTTAAGGCACATCAACAAGTGGAAGACCGTATAATGGACTCCATGGACCTTGAAAAAGAGCGTGGTATTACAATTACAGCCAAGAATACTGCGATCCATTTCAAAAATATCAAGATCAACATTATGGATACGCCTGGTCACGCAGATTTTGGAGGTGAAGTGGAACGAAGTCTGAATCTGGTAGATGGTGCTTTGTTACTTGTTGACTCCAGTGAAGGCCCTTTACCTCAAACTCGATTTGTTTTAAGGAAGGCGCTGGATAAAAACCTTCCAATTATTCTTGTAATTAATAAAATTGATCGAGGGGACGCTAGGATAAGTGAAGTTGTGGATGAAGTGTATGACCTGTTTATTGACTTGGATGCTACTGATGAACAGATAGAATTCCCTATTTTATATACAAATGCTAAAGAAGGTGTAGCCCATATTAAATTGGATGACAAATCAACAAATCTTGAACCACTTTTCGATTCAATTTTATCAAAAATTCCTGGACCAGTTGCAGATGACAATTACACCCCGCAATTTCTAGTGACCAACCTGGATTATGATTCCTATGTGGGGCAAATAGCTATTGGTCGATTGAATAATGGTACGCTTGAAATGAATTCCTCATATGCGCTTTGTGGAGAAAAAGGAATTACGCACCACCATAAATTTTCTGCTTTATACACATTTAAAGGACTAAAAAAAATTCAAGTTGAAAAATTAGAAGCAGGGGACATTATTGCCATTGCGGGATTAGATGGCATTACTATTGGCGATACCATCTCTGATAATGAAAATCCTGAAGCTTTACCACGGATCGAAGTGGATGAGCCCACCGTTTCCATGTTGTTTTATGTAAATAATAGTCCTTTTGCCGGGAAAGAAGGGAAATACCTCACCACCCGACATATTCACGAAAGATTGCAAAAGGAGATATTGAGTAATGTATCTCTCCATGTCCTTTCAACAGAACGGACCGATGTATTTGAAGTACGGGGTCGGGGCGAACTTCAAATGGCTGTTTTGATCGAAACTATGCGTAGGGAAGGGTATGAGTTTATGGTTTCCAAACCACACGTAATTACCCAGGAAGAGAATGGAAAAACAATGGAACCCATGGAAAAAGTTTTCTTGGATATTCCAGAAGATAGAGTGGGGATAATTACAGAAAAGTTATCAAAAAGAAAGGGGCGAATGACCAATCTCCAAAATCATGGCAGTGGTAGGGTAAATATGGAATTTTCCATCCCATCCCGTGGATTGATTGGTTTCCGCAGTCAATTCATGACGGATACTCAAGGTGCAGGAATTATGAATAAACTTTTTGACGGTTTTGCTCCTTGGTTTGGTCGTATTCCCCAACGTAATACGGGCGCATTGGTAGCAGACCGGAATGGGAAAGTAACAGCTTATGCCTGCATGGGTATGATGGACCGTGGCGAATTGTTTATAAGCTTAGGGACAGAAGTCTATGATGGTATGCTCATTGGCGAACGGAACCGTTCTGAAGACCTGAATGTGAATATTACCCGGGAGAAAAAATTGACAAACATGCGTGCATCCGGAACGGATGCATCTGTCACGATTCGTCCTCCAAAACTTCTCTCTTTAGATCAATCCATTGAATTCATTGCGGAAGATGAATTAGTGGAAATAACACCTCTCTCGATTCGTTTAAGAAAAATGGAGTTGGATCAGAATAAAAGGGCATCTAAGAAGAAAAAAGAAAAATACGCTGAAATATAATATTAGAATGAGGTGGATTACTCTTTTGCTTGGTAAAAGAAAAATTACAAGGACAGGGTGGTTTTGGCTAACGGTTTACTAGATTTTATTTTGGCGATCGTCAAGCATGAATATGATAACTATTTTTAATAAGTTCCTCTCCTGTTTTAAACCGTTATTCTAAAGATGAGATTTTATCCAAGCCAATTCATATATACATTATTTATCCTATCCTTTTTGTTATCAAATGGAAATGCGGAAGATACCTTTACTCTCCATGGTCAGATCCAGTTCAATGATGATGGTATGGGATATGGTGGGTCAGATGTTTGGGGGTACACATCTCTGGATGGAGAAGACTATGCCATGATGGGAATATTAGAAGGCGTGGTTTTTATTCGCGTAGAAGATATGAC
>JABHKE010000043.1 GCA_018692355.1 Fidelibacterota bacterium | reverse complement strand
TGTGTATATTTATACAATTACCGCCAATGATTTCAGGGATGTGAAGAAAATGATTCTATTGAAGTAGAAAATATTATTACTACTTCGCAATAATTAAACTGCAAATAAAAAAGGGCTTCTAACCAAGCCCTTTTTTATTTTTCATAATAAAATATTTCGTTATAAAAATATAAACAGCTTCAATTTGATTTAACCCTTTAAGGGTTTACCATCTATTTTCCTGTATTAAATATTTTTTCTGGACTGGATTGAAAAGATTGGGCCTTTCATCAAAGGATCCAATGGCCAGGCTAGATTAATATGGCTAACCGATTTTTCCGCTGAACGAGATAACCCCAGCCTTAACCCGATTCCAACAGCCGAATGAAGATTATTTAACTCAAATTTCTCTGGTTCGGAAAAGGTATTTCCAGTCGAAGTAAAAACAGCCACCGCCGGGATTACAGTCAAAAATTCCAAGTCCGGGATCAAAATCAGTTCTGTATTTAAAAGAACTAGGTTTTGATTTGCAAAATAAAAATTGGGATAACCGTTGAGCCCATTGGATTCTCCCAGCAGTAATTGGTCGGTCTTCAACCTGCCAATATTATTTTTCCAATAAGTGAAGACTGACCCGTTCACATTTGATCTGAGCTTAGTCTTGTATCTGATGTTTGCTTCAAATTGACCGTCTTGTTTTTTACCTTCCTGCGATAAAAAATAATTCAAATTGGTTCGGGCGGACAAAAAATGTCGTGTACGGAATACGTCGGTATAATTAGCCTGAAACCCTAGCATGTAATCATTGTTATTAGCGCCCAAACCTTGAAAGTTCCTTCCCAGTGTAAATGAAACATTCTTGATTTTATCAAAATCCTCAGTCCATTTGAGTTTGTTCAAATTCCGAGTGCGGGTATAAGTTTTTTGGTTCAGGCTCACGCTAATACCAGCTAAAACGTCGTCTCTTTCCCGTATTGTTAATTCATCCATCAGAGCTGTATCGTTTGAGACTGTATTACCCTGGTGTGATTGCTCATGGAGCCGTGTGAACAGGCTCACATTTAATTTTGTCTGATGACCATAGGATTGTGTGATTCCTACAGTAGTTGTTCGTTTGGAAACGTCTTCGAATTTAGCCAAAAGGTTTGTTTCTCCGGAAACGAATGCTGTACTGTTTTCGGCATCAATGGAATTGCCGTCATAATAATACCACATGGAACTGTTTGATTCTCGGTAGGTGGCGAAAAAGCTGTGCTTCTGCGTTTTGGAAAGGATTGGTTTGCTTAGTGATGATCCAAAACTGAAGCCATCATCATTTTTGCTGTAGTATGTTGAAAAGTACAGATCCCCGGTTCTCGTACCTGGATTCAAATAATAGAATGTAGTGCCTTTTGTCCTGAGTTCTTTATGCAAGGAGATTGAGATGCTTTGGCCGGTGCCCAATAGGTTGTTTTCACTCAGTCCAGCCCAGTATGTCACTTGGTTCCCAACCCGTTTCAAGCCTGTCCCGGGTGTTGTTGACCACTGATCAAAAACAGTGACATGGATTACAATGTCTTGCTCTGATTTTTCTTCCACTTCGATAATGGCATCAGCCAGGAAGTTTTTTCGGCGCAGGTTCATTTCACTCTCAATCAGAATTTCGCGAGTCACTTGGTCACCTTGAGAAAAAAGAAGATGTTTTATTATTGTTTTGTCCCTGGTATTGATGTGTAGCCGGTTACCCAGTTTAAACAATGATTCTTCAAAATCCCAGTTCACTCGGGAACCGTCAAAGGCATTATGCACCTGGATAATAATCGAATCGACCCGGGCAGCCATATCATGGGGCAGATCATAAACGGCAACTGGTGTTTTTTCAGCTCCCGACAGATAAGATACAAGAGATATAATAAAAAACACCCATCTCATCTGCAGCTCATAAAAACAAGATGTCAAGCATCTTTCCCTTTGTAATTCGTTGCCAGCCACAAACTGTATTTCGCCACAACGTTCTCATCACGCATGGATTGAAATTGGTGCAAAACCTTCAAATTGCTAAAGTAAGGTTTTATGGATGCAGGGATTGAATTTCCTTTTGCAATGAAGAGGAACTCCCTTCCTTTGAGATCTTTATCGGAATGGATGAATGAATAAAGTGTTTCATGATAGCCAATGGACAGACAAGATGCTTCTAACTTTGGCTTTATGTAAAAATTGACCATGGAAGGTATCTGGAAATTGTTGGCCACGATGCGTTTGTTTTGCAACTCGGGATGGGTTTCAAGATACGTCTTCAGTTCATCTGGGAACGATGAATAGATGAAATAGCGATTCGTAACGTCATTTTTCCCCTTAATCGGCAAAAAAGGTAAGAACGTCTGGATTGAAATCAGCCCAATCAATAATAGTGAAAAAACAATTTGGACATAGAATCGTTTTTTGTGTTTCGTCCAATTTTCACCAATGGCCAATCCAAAGAGGAACAGTCCGCCAAACAACACCGGCGCCAGCCAATTCATCTCCATCCTAGAATAGAGTGATTGAGCGATGAAATAAATCAGGGGAGCGCCTGTTACTGATAAAAAGTAAAGTTGTTGCTGCGATTGGGCTCGATAATTCCGTGCAACCCAAATGGGATGAATCACTGCGTAATAAAAATAGATGGGTCCAGTGGCAAACAAAAGCCCAATCCATAATCCCAGAAAGTCTGAAATATTTCCAGCTTTGCTTACATGGGCCCCTTGATATCTGACAAAAGCCAAATCATTTTGGAGATTCCAAACCACGAATGGCATAAATATTAAAAATGCTAATACCAGAGAACGGTAAAAGTTCACATTTTTGTAAAAATGGCGTTTCTCCTTTACGATTGCGGGAAACAAAACGATCCCAATGGCCGGGAACAAAGCGGAAACTTTGGAGAGCATTGCCAATCCGAGCAGGGCTCCGGCCGCAGTTAAATATTCTTCATCAATGAAAAATGCTTTGTAATAATACAGGATGGCCAATATCGAGAAAAAGGCCAGAGGTACGTCCGGCGTCATAACCACCGCATTGGTGTGGAAAAGCATATTTGCCGATAGTCCCAGAGACAAAGCCATCCCCGTTGCTTCATTGAATTGAGATTTACCAAACCGATATAGAACGATGGTCAGTACGGTTATGAGCATGATAGGTCCAAGGCGAACCATAAACGCATTTTCTGCAAACATAGTTAACAACTTGATCAAGAAGGCGACGACCGGTCCGTGGTCAATATAGCCCCAATCTAAGTGACGGGCATACATGGCGTAGTATGCTTCGTCATCTATTAACATGGTTTTGGAAATGAATAACAGCCTGATGAGAATCAACACTGCGCTGATGATGAAAAAGGCTGTTCTGGTTTGTTTATTCATTCGATTTGAAAAACCAATATTTTGATCCGGTGAAATTAAAGATCGTTCCACCCACAATTCTCAATACTTATGCAATCACTTTTGAAGGTAACACATTAAAAGTGGGCTTATAATACTAAGAAAGAATAATGGTAAATAAAAAAAGAGCTTCGATTGAAGCTCTTTTTTTTATTTGGTCTGAAAAATTGAGTTATTTATAGAATTTTGCCCATTTTGAATCTGGCGCATTAGCTAATAGTTCGTCCTGTTTCGTCTTGGCCTTGGCATTATCCCCTAGCTTTTTATAGATCTGAATCACATAATGAGTTACTTCCGGAATCTTTTTATGATTAGGGTCTTTTTCCCGCAGAGTTGTTAATGTGTTTAACAATTTCCCTAATGCTTTATTGAGCGCCATTTCACTTGGCCCCTTCATGGACTGCCTGTAATAGAGGTGATGCAAAGCTTCATCTTCTGCTTCGGCACCACGGACACCAGCTACGGCAGTTATATTATCGACTTCTTGTATCTCTTCGTCTGCTATATCTTCGATCTCATTCCAGACCGTATTATCCCACATGGCATCTAAATCATCATCATCTTGGGCGAAGACAAGTCCAAAAGCAAAAATAGGTAGTATGTATTTAATATTCTTCATTATTATTATCCTAAATAGTGTCTGAATTTAATCAAATTTATTGAAAATGGGTGTAATTTCGCCCATAC
>JABHKE010000009.1 GCA_018692355.1 Fidelibacterota bacterium | reverse complement strand
TGAGGAAATCGGTTAAATATAATATTCCTTGTAAACAAAAATATGCTGGGAATGGAGCAATAACTCTCGTGGATGGATTGACCGGAACTACAAGTCATAGTGATGGCTATTGGCAAGGATGGGAAGGCAAAGATTTGGACGTTGTTATTGATTTGGGTAAGTCGGAGTCCATTGAAAATATTTCATTGAGCTTTCTTGAAGCTCATGGTTCGTGGATCTTTTTACCGACAGTTGTTATTGTTTCCTTTTCTGATGAAGGGGATTCCTTTCAACATGAAAAGAAAATTTCTTTAAGTGATGGCGGGAATTTTGGTAAAACCAGCCGGAAAGTTGTGAATATGAATTCTCTTAATTCAACTGGAAGATTTGTTCGAGTTCAAGCCATCAATCGAAAAGTCTGTCCGGATTGGCATGATGGCGCCGGGGGAAAAGCCTGGATCTTCGCTGACGAGATTGTTATTCGTTAATCTTTTAACGGATTGAAACCTTTGAACAGTTAACATACTGCCAAAATTATTATTAAAATAAAAAATATCATTTACACCTTCGCTGCTGCTGTGGCCCTTCTGCTCATTTCCTTTGCATTGGAACCAAGTTTTACGCCAAATGGTTCGCTCTATATTTATAATGGAACAGTTATCACCCTCGAAAATGAGCAACCGGAAGCAAACGCCGTTTTTGTGGATAAGGGAAAAATCGTAGCGGTTGGGAGTGACCCCGAATTACGATTACATCTAAAAGAGACAACCCAACTTATTGATTTAAAAGGAGCAACCCTTCTTCCCGGATTTATCGATCCACACACTCATCCTGTGGCCTCATCTTTTCTCCATGGGATGATTGATTTGAGCGGATTTACGCATGAGAACCAAAAAGAGATTTGGACTCATTTAGAATCAAAAATAAAAAATTATTCTCCGGGAGAATGGATATTGTGTAAAGGATTGGATGTGGTTTTTGTGGATGACTTGGAACCGCCGAATATCACCTATCTTGATTCAATTTCCCCAAACAATCCACTATTGATTTTGTCCTTAAGTATGCATTCTTTTTGGGGCAATTCATTGGCATTTAGCGCCGCTGGAATTAATGATAAATCCCCCAATCCCACCGGGTCTAGCTATTATGGGAAGGAAGCAGGTGGAAATTTAAACGGCTATATTTCTGAACAGGCGGCTTTTCAGCCTTTTAGAGATACTGTCATCAATGCCATGGGGAGTGCGGTTTTGAAAGAAAAATGTGTCACTGTTTTGGATGAATATGCAGCCAATGGGAATACATGCATCACATCCATGGGGATTACCACAAATGACCCGGATGTAATACGACTATATCAGCATCTCTCATCTCAACAAACATCATTATACAACAAGGTTCTTCAGAGATTGGGGCTATTGCCAGATAGGAAACCCACAGTCCGGAATTTTGTTTTTGTCAGAGATGATGCGGATCATTTATTGCCATTTTCACCAAAGAGCGGTGATGATTTTTTTAATATTGCGGGTGTGAAATTTTGGTACGACGGTTCACCTTATACGGGATCCATGTATTTAAATGAGCCGTTTAAATCATCTACCGTAAACCAAGAAAAGGTCCATGTGCCATCAGGACACTCAGGCAAGGCATTGTGGAATAATGATGAAATCGCTAATCGAATCAAGCGATATGATTCAGTCGGGTGGCAGGTTGCTATCCACACGCAAGGTGACAGAGCCATAAGTGAAACATTGGATGCTTTTGAAAAATCAGGAATACCAAAAAATTCCAGACATCGACTTGAGCATTGTTTGCTTCCATCAAAAAAAGACATTCAAAGAATGGCCAAACTTGGGGTGAGCCCCAGTTTCCATATTAATCACATCTGGTATTATGGTGAAGCCTTAGAAGACCATATTATTGGACGAGAACGAACTGATAAGATTCTTCCACTAAAAGCAGTAGAAAATAATTCTCTTATTTTTTCACTTCACGCGGACCAGCCTATGTTTGAAAGCGACCCATTGAGCTTGCTCCATACGGCAGTAAATCGGAAAACGAGAGATGGGAAAATCGTTGGTAAGTCTAATAAAATAAGCGTAGAACAGGGCTTGAAATCACTTACCATTAATGCTGCATGGCAGATTAAAATGGAAAATAAGATTGGCTCTATCAAACCGGGCAAGTATGCGGACTTTGTTATCATAGATCAAAACCCCATGATGGTTGATCCTGACAAGATTAAGGATATCCACGTATTGCAAACGATTGTGAACGGGAATACTATTTATAAAAAAGATTGAACCTTCACCAATGAAGCTTATTGTAGTATTACCCGAAATTACTTTAATTAATTCTTTTAATTAGGATAACCAGGTATGCCAGAGCTACCAGAGGTCCAAACAGTCGTTAATCATATCAGGGGTGATCTTGTTGGCAAAAATATTGTTGGTATTATACCTCTGTGGGGGAAATCACTTCATAATTTTAAACCAAATGACCTAAGTATAAAAAATAAGAAAAATAGAATCTTAGATGTCAGAAGAAGGGCAAAATTTATAATAATTGATTTGGGTGATTTTATTATTGCGGTGCATCTTAGAATGACTGGTAAACTATATATCCAAAAAGGTTCTTCAATACCTAAGTATGCTCGTGCAATAATAAAACTAGAAAACTCAAAGGATCTAATATTTGATGATATAAGAAAGTTCGGTCGAATATATTTGTATAAAAACCTAACTGAAATTGATAGTAAACATGGGCCTGAACCGCTGGGGAAAGAATTCACACACGAATGGCTTTATGATAATTTGAAGAAGAAAAATAGAAACTTAAAAGCGCTACTTCTGGATCAGTCATTTATCGCAGGATTAGGAAATATCTATGTCGATGAAATTCTCTGGGAGAGTGGCATTCATCCGAATTCTATATCAAGTACTATTTCGAAAACAAAGGTTTCTTTATTACACAACTCTATTCAAAATATATTAAAAAAAGCCATCAATAATCATGGCACAACCTTTATGAGTTTCACATTTTTAAATGGCAGGTCAGGGAATTATTCAAATGAACTAAAAATTTTTGGGAAACAGGGTGAGCCCTGTAAAACTTGCGGAGAACTAATTAAGAAAATTAAGGTAGCCGGTAGAGGCACCCATATTTGTAGCACGTGCCAGAAAAAATATCGACCCGGAAAAAAATAAATTTTTATTAATTAATAATTAAGGGTCATGACTAGTTTAGTGGTTTATTTCGAAAGATTTCGAGTGAAATTTGGTAGATATTTTCATGCCTGTAATTGAACCTAAACTCACTTTCTTTTAAATGAAAATAGAACGCATTTTTATTGATTCCACGATATTTAGAAAGCCTGGTTTTGGCATAACCCCAAAAGCTCTCAATCCCATTAATA
>JABHKE010000023.1 GCA_018692355.1 Fidelibacterota bacterium | reverse complement strand
TGAATCATTCACTCCCGCTTTTAAAACATGAAAAACACGCCATTCATCTTTAAACCTGACTTCTGTTTTCATGGGATGCACATTCACATCCACTTGATCCGTTGGTAAAATAAGATTGATAACAAAAAATGGATACTCACCCCGTTTTACCAAAGATTCATAGGCTCCATAAACTGCAGTATTCATCAATCGATCCTTAATAAATCTGCGATTTAAAAAAAGATATTGTTCTCCCGGTCTGGATCGGACCAAATTCAGATTGCCTACAAATCCGGAGAAGGCATAATCACCTTTTACTAAATTGATTGGAAGCAAATTTCTAGAATAAGTGGGATCTAATAAATTATCAATTCGGTCTTCCAAATTTTCAGTTTTTACATGAAAAATATCCCTGTCATCTGAAACCAGTTTGAATGAAACTTCCGGAAAGGCAAGTCCAAAACGACGAACCACATCCACTATTTTTCTTAGTTCTGTCCGGGGAGTTTTAAGAAATTTTTTACGAGCTGGTGTATTATAAAATAGATTACGGATAGTTATTTCTGTCCCACCAATTTCTGCAGCAGGTTGAATTTCTCCAGCATGCCCATCAATAATAGGTAATTCCGCCCCTTCGCCTGTTCCATCACTGGATAAGATCGACATTTCTGAGACAGATGCAATACTTGCCAATGCTTCACCACGAAACCCCAGTGTATTGATCGAAAATAGATCATCCAATGTTGCTATTTTACTGGTATGATATCGAAGAACCGAAGATGGCAATTGTTCAGGAGACATACCACTTCCATTATCTCGAACTTGGATAGTTTGATGTCCACCCTTTTCAACCACGATTGAAATTTCGGTGGCGTTGGCATCCAGACTGTTTTCAATTAATTCTTTAACGACGGATGCTGGCCGCTCCACTACTTCACCGGCAGAAATTTTATTCCGAAGATCTTCTGATAATGCTTTAATCATTAATGATGTTCATTGTTTTTTCAAATACAACCTTTTGTAGGGATTCCGCCTTTTCCATGATGTCTTCTACTTTATTCTTCATATCGTCGCAATACGATTCATCTTCAACACTGGTGAGATTTATCAGCACATTCATACATGCGCCACTTACACCTGCCAAAGCAACTTCCGCTGCAACACCCGCATCAGAAACAGAATTAGGGTTGCCTTTTTCCACCAGTGTATCGGCTAACTCAATAACACAAAAACATTTTTTTGCCGTCTCCATTGGAATTTCAATGGCATATTTATTTGCAATCTCAATTGCTTGATTTTTGGCTGTTTGTTCTTCGTCATTTGTTGCAGACAACCGATTGGCATCCATAACCTTATTGAATGCATTTGTATCTTCATCCACCAAAAATGATAGACGATCTTTTAATTTTTGTGCTTCTATTCCGATCTCACTCATTTCCGGTTTCAGATCTAATAGTTCCTTTTTTTCATGGGACAGAGCAGCCACCATAGATGATAATGCAGCGCCTAAGGCTCCGGCCAATGCTGAAACACTCCCTCCGCCTGGCGCAGGGCTATTTGTAGATAATTCTTCAACAAATTCCTTTCCAACTAAATTCATCAGCGGACGATCTTCGAACTGTACTGCATAATCAATAATTTTAACATTGGGATCAAATTCTGTAACATCGTTTAATCCCAGTGACTGGACCGCACATTCGACTATATCTGCTGTAGGTACACCCAAAGACCGATTCTGTTTATTAAGATAGTGTCTCCCGGCCATGAGCATGGCTTCTAACGGTATGAGTCCTACCAATTCACTTCCCGTAACCCTAATTCCTCGTTCGTTTGCTAATATACATGCCGCATCAAAAACATCATGAATGGTGGACACTTTAAAATTATTAAAATTTATAGAAATTTGCGCTCGGTTATATATATCCACATACCACCCGATGCCTTTCACATCTTTAAACATGCCCGGAACTTTTACCGGACTTCCATCCTCGTTCCGAACAATTTCGCCATCAAGTAAATTTTTTGAGTTTGGATTTGGTGTCCTTTTACTACGCCCTGCTTCACGGAGTTCAAACGCAATATCTGTAGCCAAACGATGGTCTTTGGTATTGAGATTAATATTATAGGCAATAAGAAATTCCCGGCAACCCATGACCGTAGCTCCAGCTTTCATATGAAGCTTGGCGGGACCAAAATCCGGTTCCCAATTTGGATCGGTTAATTTTTCAGCAAAACCTTCATATTCTCCTTTTCGAATATCCGGTAGTTTAACACGATTGTCTTTTTGGGCTGATTTTTCATAAAGATAAACAGGAGTTCTAAGCTCATCGCCAACACGCTGGCCAACTTGTTTGGATAATTCTACGCATTCTTGAATTGTTACATCACTGACAGGAATAAAGGGACAAACATCTGTGGCACCCATTCTTGGATGTGTTCCAGAATGTTGACTCATATCCAGAACTTCGGATGCACGTTTGATTCCCTGAAATGCAGCTTCGCCAACTGCTTCGGGTGAACCTACGATGGTCACAACAGTCCGATTGGTATCAGGACCAGAGTCAACATCCAGCACCGTAATACCTGGGACATCTGACATTTGTTTGAGGATGTCGCCAATTTTATTCTGGTCCCGACCTTCAGAAAAGTTTGGGACGCATTCCACTAGCTTTTTCATATTTTATTGGATAGCAATATTTCTTAAATAGACAATGAAAAAAAGAACAATCATGAGCATGGTAAGAATCCACCAAAGAGATCGCCCTTTTCTTCGCCGTATCGGGATTAATTGTTTAAAATAATTCATCAGCTAGATTGATATTCCTGAAAAAATCATCATAAAAAAACTCACAAACGGTTCCATAACCAACCAGATAATAGAGAATCCTGTAATATATCCAAATAGTATGAGACCAAATAAAACCTGGGGGCCATAGGATTGGATTTTCCAGGCCAATTGTGGATTTGTTTTCATGAGCCAACCGGAAAATATTTGTGAACCATCTAAAGGTGCCACCGGAATCATATTAAAAACAGCCAATGCAATATTGATTCGTGTAAAATAAAGTAATAATATGAAAATAGAGTCTGTCAAGAGTCCTGTTCCATTCAAAAATCTAAGAATTAGTCCACCAATTAATGCCAAGATCAAATTAGCCGCAGGTCCTGCAGCTGCTACCTTCATCATATCTGTCCTGGGATTTTGTAAAAAGCGCGTGTCCACAGGAACCGGTTTCGCCCAGCCAAATCCTACAAATAAAATCATAAGTGATCCCATCATATCCAAATGTGCCATAGGGTTCAAAGACAGTCGTCCCATACGAGCTGCCGTGGTATCGCCACATTCTGCTGCCATCCATGCGTGGGCAAATTCATGAAAAGACAAGGCAAACATCAATGTTGGTATCAATAATACTAGTGCTTCAGGTGGCAAACGGAATAACATTAGCTTCTTGGATGATGAGTTTGATATACTTCTTTTAGATGGTGCTTATCCAAATGCGTGTAAATCTGGGTGGTAGAAATATCGCTGTGCCCCAGCAATGCTTGTACAAATCTTAAATCAGCACCGCCTTCCAATAAATGAGTTGCAAACGAATGTCTCAAAGTATGCGGTGAAACAGATTTACTTATGCCGGCAACCTGTGACCATTTTCGTAATATATTATTTATCATAGCCCGTGTTAGAGGATTGCCGTTTCGGCTTAAAAATACTGAACTTGATCCTTTATCTTTTTGAATTCCTGGACGGCAGTGAATTAAATAATCATTAAGAAAATTTTTCGCTCGCCCACCCACAGGTAGTAATCGTTCTTTTGATCCTTTTCCCATGATACGGATCATGTCATCATTTAAATATAAATTATTTAAGGACAAGGCACATAATTCAGACACACGAAGTCCACATGAATACAACATTTCGATAATGGCTTTATCTCGCTTAGCATACTGAAATGTCTCTACTACTACATTGATAATAGCGGAAATTTCTTCTTCCATGAGAACGTGCGGCAGTTTTTTGGGCGCTTTCGGACTAGTTAAAATCAATGTTGGATTCTCATTTACATAGTTTTCTGCGGATAAAAATTTATGATAGGATCGAATGGATGAAAATATCCTGGCAATACTGGATGCGGCCAACCCTTTTTCATTCAAACTTCGAATATATTCTCGAATATGCATTTGTGATATATTGGATAGAGATATAACGCCTTTGTCAACGATAAAAGATAAATAGTGTTTTAAATCCCGCTGATAAGCTTCCAAAGTACGGGGGGACAAATTTCGTTCCACCCGAAGCATGGTCAGGTAGTCTTGAAAATGGGTGTCCATATTAGCTTAAAAAGTCATCTTCGATCAATCCGCAAATGATCTGGCCTGTCATGATGTGTCCTTCCTGAATTCGCTGTGTGTCATCACTAGGAACATTAATCGTTACATCAGCCTTATTATTAATCATTCCTCCAAATTTCCCAGTAAAGACCACTGTTTTAAGCCCTTTATATTTAGCCTGATTAATGGCAGCAATCACATTTTTTGAATTCCCACTTGTGGAAATACCGACTAAAACATCTCCTTCATTTCCAAGTCCTTGGACTTGACGAGAAAAGATGGATTCAAAATCGGTATCATTCGACCAAGCTGTGATAAAAGATGAATCTGTCGTTAGTGCAATAGACGGGATTGGCTTCCGTTCATGGCTCGTCATGCCGCCCATCAATTCCGTAGCCAGATGTTGGGCATCACCTGCGCTGCCACCATTGCCACACCACAAAATTTTTCCACTATTTCGGATAGAATGAATCATCAAATTTGCTGCAGATTCTATATCTTCGATACACGAAATCACCATGGCTTCTTTCATGGATGCACTGGCTAAAATTTGTTCTTTTATTTTTTCTTGCATTAAGCCCTCCAATGCACCGCGTCTGCTAATTCAGACATCAAGTTAGAATTTTCTTCAATCACTGTTCCAGTTACTATGATAGAAGCACCAGCTTTAACTTTTTCTAATGCTATTTTTGGATTTCGAATTCCACCACCGACGATGACAGAAATATCTAACGCATCTGTCACTGCTTCAACTACAGTCGTAGCCACAGGTTCCTTCGCACCACTCCCTGCTTCAAGGTAAATTAATTTCATTCCGAGGTATTGCCCCGCTAAAGCATGTGCAACAGCAATATCCGACCGATTCATAGGTATCGGACGTGTTCCACTCATGAATTCAACTGTAGATCCTGCACCACCATCCATAAGCATATATCCGGTTGGAATTGTTTCTATACCAATGTCTTTTACCATAGGTGCTGCGATGGCCTGCTCCCCAATGAGATAATGAGGGTTTCGGCCAGAAATGACAGACATAAAAAGCATGGCGTCATAATAGGAATTTAATTGTCCCACCCCGCCGGGAAAAAAGATCACAGGAACATTTGACACATCCTTAATTCGTTTCACACGATCGTTGCATTTACCATCCATCATTAAACTTCCACCAACAAAAAGAGCATCTACTCCTGATATATTCGCAGATTCTACACAAGATTCTAACGAATCTTCGTTTTTACGATCCGGGTCTATTAGGACCACATAGGCAGCCCCTTTTTCATCAATGACAGAATTCAATTTTGTAAAAACAGACATTTAACCGATAAACTCCTCATAAGAAATAAAATTCATTAATTCTTTTTTTTCATCTACATTTGATGGTGTTACTTTAATCAACCATCCGTCTCCATATGGATCAGCATTCACTTTATCTGGGGAACCTTCTAAATCTTCATTTACGGCACAAATGGTGCCGGAAATTGGTGCAAATAATTCAGAAACAGTTTTAACTGCTTCAACTTCACCAAAAGATTCTCCAGCGATTATTTCTTCTCCAACTTCCGGAAGTTCAACAAAAATTACATCTCCCAATTGACTCTGGGCGAAATCAGTGATACCAATGGTAACTTCATTCCCGTTATAATTTGCCCACTCGTGGTCTTCGGTGTAATGTAGGTGGTCTGGAGTATTCATTATTTTTCATCCTTGTGAGCGTATTTTTCAGAGTCGTAGTTGAACGTTTCAAGAAAGCTTGTATCAAAATCTCCTGACTTAAATATTTCATTTTCCATAATAGCCATTTGATATGGAATGGTTGTTTTTATTCCCGAAATAATTGTTTCTTCTAAAGCACGACACATTCTGATAATAGCTCTTTCACGATTTTTTGCGTGAACGATGATCTTACCGATCATTGAATCATATTGAGTCGGGATCTTATAACCGGAATAGGCATGACTATCTACTCTAACTCCTTTTCCCCCCGGCATGTGAAAATTGGTGATTACTCCAGGAAATGGCATAAAATTATTGGCAGGATCTTCCGCATTGATCCGGCATTCAATGGAATGTCCTCGCAAACGAAAATTTTGTAAATTGGCTGGACATTCCGTCCCGTCATGCATTTTGATCTGCTGTTTGATAAGATCCACTCCTGTAACCATTTCTGTAACCGGATGTTCAACTTGGATCCTTGTATTCATTTCCATAAAATAGAAATTCTTATTTTTATCCATTAAAAATTCGATGGTACCAACACCAATATAATTAACAGCTTTAGCGCCGGTAACTGCTGCTTCACCAATCAACTTTCTTGTCTCTTCATCTACAATTGGTGAAGGAGATTCTTCTACCAATTTCTGGTGCCGCCGTTGGATTGAACATTCTCGTTCACCAAGATGAATAGCATTCCCATGGCTATCTGCAAGGATTTGGACTTCAACGTGACGAGGGTTTTCAATAAACTTCTCGATGTACATATCCCCATTGCCAAAAGCAGTTACAGATTCCTGGCTGGCAGATTTATAAGATGATATCACATCTTCAGATTTTTTCACAAGACGCATTCCTCGTCCACCGCCACCAGCTGATGCTTTTAGCATAACCGGATAGCCCATTTCATCCGCTTTGTTTTGTGCATCTTCTGGACCCTCTAAAATACCTTCACCACCCGGGACCACAGGTACATTGGCATTTTTCATGGTAATCTTGGCCTGTGCCTTATTCCCCATGGCATTGATAATTTCGGATGTCGGTCCCAAAAAAGTAAATCCATTCTCTTCACAAATTTTGGAGAACTGAGCTGACTCGGATAGAAACCCATAACCGGGGTGAATTGCATCTGTACCGGTAATCTCAGCAGCTGCCATGATTCTGGGAATATTTAAATAACTCTCATTACTGGGTGGGGGACCTATGCAAACAGCTTCATCAGCGAATTTTACATGTAGGGATAATTCATCCGCTGTTGAATAAACTGCCACAGTTTTAATACCTAATTCATGGCAGGCACGAATAATACGAAGCGCAATTTCGCCACGATTTGCGATCAAGACTTTTTTAAACATGTGGGTCTATGCGGGATTAATAATAAACAACGATTGATTATACTCTACAGGGTCTCCATTCCCAGCCATAACTTCAATAATCGTACCATCAAATTCTGCTTCGATCTCGTTCATTATTTTCATGGCCTCAATGATACAAAGTGTTTGACCTTTTTTCACTGAATCTCCTTTAGCAACAAATGGTGGATCATCTGGAGTTGCTGAAGAATAAAAGGTGCCAGGCATTGGAGAAAATAGGTCTTCTCCTTTAGCTACAGATTCGACAGCCTCCGCTTGCTGGGGGTCATCTGTTTCTGATTGAGCCAATAATGGCTCAGAGGTCTGTAGGGGCGTAACTGCTGAAGTTGCTGTTAAACTTCCAGATTTTGATACTCGGTATTTCCTTCCCCAAAAGTTGACTTCAATTTCATTCACATTTGAATTTTCAAGAATGTAAATAATCTCTTTTAATTTATCCTGCCACATAAATACTCCTAATCAATCTTATTCTTTTGAACGTTCTACATATTCACCGTTACGGGTGTCAATTTTAAGTTTATCTCCTTCATCAATAAAAAGTGGGACATTTAAAGTATATCCTGTTTCAACAGTAGCCGGTTTGTTTGCACCTTGTGCTGTATTTCCTCTAAATCCCGGTTCTGTTTTAGTTACTTCTAATACAACATGAGATGGCATACGAATATCCAACACTTCCGATCCATCAAAAAGCAAATCCACGTTCATACCACCAATCATAAAGTTTTTGCCACCGCCCACAGATTCTGCTGGGATATTGAGTTGATCATAGGTTTCATTGTCCATAAACACAAACGATTCACCATCATCGTATAGGAACTGCATAGTTTTCGCTTCCACACGAATGAATTCAAGTTTACGGCCAGCATTAAATGTTTCATCAAAAATCTTTCCTGATTGGATATCTTTTAATTTAGTGCGAACAAAGGCACCGCCTTTGCCCGGTTTTACATGCTGGAATTCCATAACTTTCATGCGTTTGTGCTTGTGTATGATGACAGCTCCGTTTCGAATATCTGATGTGGTTGCCATGGTTCTCCTTAATTAATTATAAAACTTAGCCTGAAATTTACGATGGGACTTCTTGTGTTCAAATGAACGGATTTTATCTTCCCTAAGATTCTCCCTAAAAGGCTACTCTAATTATACATAAAGTACTATACAATAGGAAATGAGATTTAATGAACCAAAAAGTTGCTATACTTGAGAAATTAGAGAAGAAATCAATTTTTTATCGGTAGACATTTTCTCCGGAGATGGAGTTTCCCGAGCATATTTCACCATATCTGCCTCTGAAAGAAACTGGGCCCATTCGGAAAATATCTCATCTTTCAAGGGAATCAAGAATCGAAATTGATTGATCTCTTCCGTGGTCATTTCCATAGTCCGGATGAAGTATTTTGTTTCTATAAATTCTCGTGATATATGAGAAAGGTCCGCATAATAATCTTTGGATAGACCATTCATATCCAAATCCCTTAAACGGCGCTTTGCGCGATCTTCAGGAGATTCATTAATTGTATAATCTAGTTTCTGAAATTGGATGTCTTGTCTTTGCTTCCAAGTCCAAATCATACTTCCCAACATAGCGAATAATACAATGCTCAATAATACGGTTCTTAGAGGGAAAACGCCTTTTACAGAAACGGGTCCTTTTAAAGGACGGTATTCTGTATTCTCTGATAAATTCAAGATTGATCCAACAGAAAATTGGATTGGATTTGCTGAAATATAATAATCTCTTGTTCCATCTATTTTTAAAATTTCTAAAGCATAATCTGGTGTGATAAAGTATCCAGTATCCCAAGCCACGATCTCAAATTCAATTCCAATTAATTTCCCATTCTCATGTATCAGTGTTTGATTTCGAATCGAAATTGTATCATTGGTCATTTCTAATTCCGGAAAACGAATGGCTTGATCATTCTGCTCTTCTACTTTAATTGTCCATTGAAATATATCACCAATAAATCCTTGAGTTGTATCCAACTCAGAAACGATGGAAAGACTTTGGGAAAAAAGAATTGATAAAAAGAGAAAAATAAAAAATGTACGCATCAGTATCGTTTTTCTCTCATTCGAAAAAATGACATGAGTGGTTCAACAAAATCTTGATTTGTTGAAATTGGAATCAGATCGAATCCAATTTTACGAGTATCTTTTTGAAATATCTCCTGACGAATCTGGATCTCTTTTTTCAATCGCGTTCGCGCATCTTTGGACGATGTATCCACCCAAAAGGATTCTCCCGTTTCCGGATCTTCCACTTTTGCCAATCCCATATCGGGCATGTCTGTTTCTGCATGATCATAGAGCCGAATGCCAATTACATCATGTTTTCTGTTTACCACTTTCAAGGATGACCAATAATCTTGATCTAAAAAGTCAGAAATGATGAAAACCACACTTTTCCGTTTTGCAACTTTCAAGAGATAATCCAAGGCACATTTTATAGATGTACCTGTTCGCTGTGGTTCAGTATAAAGGAGTTCCCTAACAACGCGGAGTACATGGCTTTTTCCTTTTTTCGGGACAACATATTTTTCTATTTCATCTGAAAAAAGGATTAATCCAACTTTATCATTATTCTTTATAGCTGAAAATCCTAAGACAGCGGCAATTTCAGCACCCACTTCTCGCTTTAATTGTTGGCCTGATCCAAATTCGCCCGATGCAGAAATATCCACCAAGAGATATACGGTCAATTCCCGTTCTTCTTCAAATACTTTAATGAATGGAGACCCGGTTCGTGCAGTTACATTCCAATCGATAAGGCGGATATCATCGCCGGGCTGATATTCACGGACTTCAGAAAATGTCATACCACGCCCTTTAAATACGGAATGGTATTCACCGCCAAATAAATCATTCACAAGACCCCGAGTGCGGATCTCGATCTGCTTCACCTTTTTCAGGATCTGACGGGGAATCATGGATATTTAAGGAACTTCTACAACTTCAAACAATCGTTGTATCACATCTTCCGATGTCAATTCTTCAGCTTCTGCTTCATAGGTCAAGATTACGCGGTGGCGTAAAACATCAGCACCAATATAACGAATATCTTCAGGTGTGATGTAACCACGATGTTCAGTAAATGCCCGTGCTTTTGCTGCACGAACTAAATTGATGGTTGCTCTCGGTGAAGCTCCATAATCGATTATACCTTCCAAATCATTTAAGCCGTTTTCAGCGGGATTCCGTGTAGCGAAGACTAGGTTTAAAACATAATCTTCGACTTTTTCATCTACATAAATGTCAAGAATCACAGATTGCGCATCCAGGATTTCCTGGCTGGAAACAACTGCCGCCAAATTATCAATATTCACCTTTTTAGTATTTTGGCGTAAAATCATTCTTTCAGAATCATGATCAGGATAATCCACAATAAGTTTGAACATAAAACGATCTACTTGTGCTTCTGGTAATGGGTAAGTCCCCTCCTGCTCGATCGGATTTTGAGTTCCCATAACAAGGAATGGTGAATCTAGTTTAAATGTATTTTCACCGATGGTTACTTGCCGTTCCTGCATAGCTTCGAGTAAGGCACTTTGAACTTTTGCAGGTGACCGATTAATTTCATCTGCTAAAATAATATTAGAAAAAATGGGGCCTTTTCGTGTATCAAATTCCCCTGTCTTCTGATTATAAATTAAAGTTCCTAATAAATCAGCTGGCAACATGTCCGGTGTAAATTGGATGCGTTGAAATTTCGTAGAAATGAGTTTTGCTAAGGTATTGACTGTAAGGGTTTTTGCCAAACCTGGAACACCTTCCAATAGGATATGTCCATTTGCTAACATTGCTATCAGAATTTTGTTGATTAATACATCCTGACCAACGACCACTTGGGCCATACTCTTTTTTAATTCATCTACAAATACTGACGTTTTCGAGATCTTTTCATTAATCTCTGTCAAACTAAAATCGCTCATAATCTTGCTTGGATTACGATGTAATGTGCTTCAAGGCTGGAATTTCTTCAATCCCCTTACCAAGAAATTCAATTTCAAATTTGACCGAGGGAGCCAACTCATGGTTTGGAAATCTTTTTAAAAATTCGCCATATTCAATTTCTGCACTTTTAGGGTCATTCACAACATTCGCATAAATATAACCTATCATGAAAAGGGCATGTGCTTCCTGCGATGAACCTGCAAAATTCTCGATAACTTTCCGATATTCCTGGATTGCTATTGGAAAATCACGGAATTCATTCATATAAAGGTCACCCAACATATACTGCCCTTTTGGAGCCAGTTCATGCTGGGTATATTTCTCTGTCATATACATGAGGTGTTCCACGGCTTCTTTCACCATTTTCCGTTTCCTAAGCGATTCAGCCTTATTCAAGATATATTCAGGGAACTGGTCAATCTCTTTTTGAGCTTGGATGGCTTGAATTGAACCCCCATAATTATTTACAGTAGCTTGGAGTGCCGCATACCCAGAAGCAAGCTCGTTTTTCCAATTCAAATTAATGGAAGCCAGCTTATATTGAGCTTGGGATGCCAAACTATCTTGTGGATATTTGGTCACGAGTGTTTCTAAATCCTCAATGGCCTGATCTGTTTTTTTATCTTTTAAGTTTTCATTTGATAATTCAAAAAGTTCACTAGCTGTTTTAGAGCAACCTGCGATTAGTAATAATCCTAATAATGATATAATAAGTTTAGTTTTCATTGTGTTCCTGTAGTTTTTAAGCGGCGGAAATTAATACCTGTTCATCATCCTGAAAAGTGTTTGGTCATGATTTAATGCATCTAGCCAATTTCTGTTCCAATTTTATCTTTCTTATCAAAATAAATTTTGAACGCCTAATTGTATTTTTCTTTTTCCCGGATCATTTACTTGAATTGCATAATCCAAACGAGCGGGACCTAAAGGAGTTAGTATAGTGAGACCAATTCCTGAGTCCCATTCCAATGAATCAGATGAATTGTTCTTTGTAGGGTCTGCCAATAAACCACCATCAGCAAAAATAGTAAACCCAAACGATTTATAAAAAGGAAATCTGTATTCCACATTGGTCATAAAACGAATAATCTCCCCGACGGGTTTACCATTTTCTTTTTTAAACTTTAGAACTTCCCATCCCCGCATAGATGTACTTCCTCCAAGATAAAATTTTTCATAACTGTAATCATTAAACTTAGAATCCCATCCCCATAACCGGCCAAGTTTAATACGGGTTGCAAAAACGGATTTTTTTCCAATTGGCGTATAGTATTGAATTGCAAGGTCTACTTTAAAATAATCCCGATTACCCCCTAAGACATACCCTGCTGATTTGAATAATCCGGATAACAAATATCCTTTTTGAGTAAAAAGTGGATCATCTTTTTTATCAATATTAATCTTTAACGCAAAGGACCTTTGCTCAATATTCTTCTCTGTTGCTGATTGGTCACTAAAAGATTCCCATACTGATTTAGTTTCAAAATAGGAGCGTTTGTCAAATCGGATAAGTTGTGAAAGGTTGATGCCAAATCGTTCTATCGTTTCAACCTTGTCTTTGTATTCGATGAATGTTTCATAAAATCCAGTGAGCTTCGATGGGAAACGTATTCCCATAAACCAACTGCTAGCAAAACTCACATCATATCTGAGACGGGGAAGTACAAATTGTTCTTCCATCGGCACACCGGCTAATAGTTTCGTGGAGAATTGAGTTGGTGTGTTAAAAAAGGATCGATTCCGCCATTCTACTGTTCCACTTATGGCGGGTAAAGGTTCGGTACCTTCAGCAAATTGAATAGGATCATATCCGCCATCTGAAATCCATTCCCGTTGTTTATATCGGCGGAATTCTATAACCATATTCACCAAAGAATCTGTATCTGCAACTTTAATAGGAATCATATTTACCATAGAAAATATGCCCATTTCACGAAGTCGCCTTGTTGTATTATCCATGGTATTTTTTGAATAAATACTTCCAGGTTTATAAGACAATTCTCGCCAAACTAATGTACTATCTATTCCTCCTAGTTTCTCTAAATATGTATTTTTGATCCTAACATCCTTGCCCTCCGAGATTTGGATATTTACTTTTACCGAATCAGTAATATCATCCAGAACATTGATAGTAAAAAATAATTTCCCAATTTGATGATACTCATTTTCAACAGCGTATAAATTATCATTAATGAAAACTGGGTTGTATGGTTTTCTCTTGTCTAGGCCCAGCAGTTTTATTATTTTTTTCTCCGAAATTGAATGATTGCCAGTAATAGAAATTTTTCTAATGAAATACTGTTTCCCCTCTTCTATATTATAAACGATATTAGCAAAATTGTTTTCAATGGAATAAGATTCTTCCAGTTTGGCATCCAGGAAACCCTTAGAATGGTAAAAACTTTTTAAAGTCAGCGCATCGAGTTTTAAAAGACGAGAATCAAATTCAGGTTGGCGGACAAACCAATTAGGTGGACGTTGACGAATGATATACATTACATCATTCATGGAAACGTGCTCATTTCCTATCAAATTGACTGTTTTGATTATAATATCATCGGATTGCGAGCGCACAGCACCCGTCCATGCCAGAAGGCATAAAAAAATAGTGTATAGTGTTTTCACGTATTACTTAATAAGCGTATCGGTAACGATATTTTAGGTTTAAATTTCCATATTCATCTATGTTCCCTACCACAGAAAAATGTCGGTTTAATTTATACTCTACACCAATCTGTGATTGGTTCGGATTTGTTAATGAAAAGGACCTTTTATACGATAAATTTAAGAAAGTTTTATCACCTATTTGTCTTTTTGCTGTGACTTCAAAATCTTCATCAGCACCTTGAAGTAATCCGGCAGCACCCGATATAGCAATATCATCCACCAACCCCAATTTACCAAATTCAGAATCTTTCAAGTTTTTTTCAAATTGATGCTCTAATAATGATCCAAGAACGGATACAGTTTGATTCCCGAAACCAGTTGATGTTAATTCCTGATCTTCAAATCGTTTTCCCCAAGTCAATAATTCTAAAATATCACTTTCAGAAAATCCACTGGCGGATTCCAACATTATATCTAAATCATCTATCCCACCATTGATACGGAGATTTATCCGTTCATCGTCAATCATTGTGAAGGCATTTACATCAAATAATGGATTGAATCCTTTGTTGTCAAAACTCACATATCCCTGAAGCCCCTTGAAATTATCCTTGTAAGAGAAAACACTCCCATCTTCTACAAAGATTTCACCCCCAAAATCCATTTCCTGATGTCCAATTTGGGATATACTCATTTCACCGGTCACCACTGCATCGATCTGGGAATTCTGAAATAATGCAGTTCCCCGGATAGGAATATTGAGTTGGTAGGACATGACAGTACCAGTCTCTCGAGGAAGAGCTGTACCCATTTCTTCTGTAGTAAATTCATAAAATATATTTGCATCCAAAGATTCAATTGTACCGGCGATTATGATTGTGTCCCGCCCGGAAATAGTTACATCCACATTACTTTGTCCTGTGATATCCAAGTAAAGCGCCTTAAAAGATGCTTCTTTCCCTTTTAGATGCAAATCGTAACCAGGATTAAAAAACTGGGTGAAATCTATAGAACCTGACAAAGTTGTATTCTGCTTTTTTGGTTTTGGATATTTTCCATTTGAATGATAAAGTGTTGTCACCAGGTCTTGTATTACTAATTGATTATGGTTCAAAAAGGCTTCACCTTCAACCGATGTTGCTGGATCAGTGGTCAAGAGGGTATAGATTTTTCCATTTTTCACTTTAATATGACCGCTTCTTTGAATCGATTCTACAGGGCCAGTTAAGGATAAAGATATGTCCATGTCTCCACGCACTGAATCCAAATCCTCGATATATGGCGTTAGAAATGGCAGTGATCCCATTTGTGCCAATGCATGAAAATCCAATGAATCTCCTGGGAATAATCGGCCAATACTGGGTGAATTGATATTAAAATCAAAAGGAACTGACCCCTGAGCGGTTATTTTTCCATCAGGATGGGTGGCCTCAACTTTTTTCACAAAAATTCTGCGACCATCATATGATCCATTTCCGAATACATGACCTAATTCAATACTATCAAATAATCCATTTTGAACATCAAAATCATAAGTGAATTGAGTATTGGCAGGAATACCTTTTAAATGAAAAGAACCCGATAATTCACCACCTAGCGTAAAAAATTTTGGAATAAATTTGTGGATAAATTGTAAGGAGAGATTAGAGAAAGTTGATCTCAAGGAAATGGGTGTTTTCCCCACACGATTTTTACCCAAGGGTAGAATCCCATTGGCTTGAAGTCCCATGGATTCACCCCGTGTCATTGAAATATCATCCATATGAAGCATGCCTTTATTAAATAAGAAAGAAAGAGTCATTTCATCAAAGGGTTCATCCATATATCGACCATTTTTCAATGATAGGTCCGCATCAATATCCAGTCCATCTTTCACCCATTGTAACCAAACCTCACCAAAAACTATTCCGGATACTTGGAAGCGCTTATCTTTAAGGAATTGTGTCAGGATCTCCGCGTCAAAATTAGACATTTTGAAACGTCCTTCCGGTTTGTCACCTCCGGTAATGACTCCTTCCATCATGCCGTCATTAATATGCAATACAAATGGGTCTACTATCAAGATCGAGTCTTGAAATGAAAAAGTAACAGGACGGGCATTCACAAGAAAATGGTTGTGATACAACGCTTGTAATCGGTTGATTGAATACTGTTTAATTCCATCATATTTACCGGACGCTTGGAAATAATCTTCCCCTGATGTAAAATGGCAATTTTCAATATCTACTTCACCATTTCGAAGAGTCGCATAGGCTGTCCCATTTTCAAAGAATCTATCTCTCCATGATCCCGCACCTGCTTTCATATCAACAAATCCGGATGTCAAAGAATCTGAAATAGATATTTGAGAATTTAATTCAAGTGATTTCAATTCAAAATCATCGAATTTTATATCATCACAAATCAATTCGGCATTAGCGGATGGCGAATAATAATCACCTTGAACCTTGAGACTACCTGTTGCACGGCCCGACATAAAATTACCTGGTAAAAATTGATTCACTAATTCAATATCAGCCTGTTCCAATTCAGCCATAATATCGATAGTATTATCCTTAAAATTCCCTTCCCCATTGACGGTAAGATAACTATCCCCCACCATAACCATTACAGGATCTACAGTTGTAATTATACTATCTTGGTAGGATACTTGCCCCTGAATGGATATTTCACCCTCATCATATAATTTGGATTCGATTATTTCCAGTATCAAATCAATTTGGTCCAATGAACCGGATTTTGTTAATCCAGCGTCAATTATAGCTAATCCTGATAATTGAGTTGGGGCCTGATCAGTCATCCATCGACTCAGATCCAATTTCATAAGATTCAGAGTACAACTAACTTCTTCACTCGGCTGCCAAATACCATTCATGTTTAGTTGGGACATCTCTCCCGCTAATTGAAGTTTCTTTATAACCCACGCTTGTTTTTGTCTTCCTATTAAAAATTCTCCCATCATGTCCAATCCAAGGTCATTTTCAAGAACCAAAGTTCCGGAGAAATATTTCAAATCAGATTCAAAATCAAAATTACCTGAAAAAGTAGAAAATTTATTTTGAAGAGGTAATTTGCTGAATAGTTCTTCAGGAATTTTAATTTCACTTATATTCATATTTCCTGTCAATAAGGAGCGCTGATCATCAAAAATCATCTCACCCCGGGTAGGAACCCCCAAAATATCACCAGTGACCTTATTAAGATAAAAGGCTGATCCATCAAATCCCAAAACTAGACTACGAAGGTTTACAAACATATTTGGATTCTCTTCAATGGATAATTGAAATAGATCACAAACTAATATTGGTCGAGTCCCACCTTCAAATTCACCTCCAATTTTTAAATTCATTTTGTAGAATTGTTCATTGAAGGCTGACATAATTTGTCCTGACACAAAAAATGATTTTACATGAAATGGAATATTGATAGATTGTCTTCCAATTTTTGATGAATCCATTTTTGTCCAAGTTTTATCAAATTCAGTTGTCAGCCCTTCAATACTCAAGATATCGAAAGTTATTTCTCCGAAGAAGGATGCAATATGTCCAAAATTAATCGATGATTTTTTTATCTGGATTTGGGGACCGTCCTGATGACTTAAAGAAATATTCTGAAGACGCATTGTTCCAAATAGGCTACCGGATGATGATCCAACATCGATAGACCAACCGGTTGATGCTATCTTTTCATTAAGCTTTTTTTGAATGAACTCTCCCCAGACTGCTGCTCGTAACAGTATCATTAAAAATAGGATTAAGGCGGCACTGATGCCGAGTATGTATTTTTTCTTGTTTTGCACCATAGAAAGGTTACAATGTGAACTCTAATTTTGGAAGTGAGTTCCATATATAAAAAAAGCTCTCAACCAACCGGCCGAAAGCTTTTTTTAATCTTAAGAAAAAAGATTAATCGACAACTTCAAAATCAGCGTCTTCAATCTCACTCTCTTTTTTCTTTTTTGTATCCGTGCCATCCGTTGACTCACCACTTGAAGTATCCTCTTCCTGCTTTGCAGAATCATACATTTTTGATGCTACAGTACTCCAGAATGCATTTAAAGATTCCATGGCAGATTTAATATTATCTACACTACCACTCTCTCTGGCTTTTTTCAATTCTTCAACTTTTTCAGTTAAACTCTCTTTTTCAGAATCATCCAATTTCTCAGCATGTTCCTTCACATTTTTCTCTGTTTCATAGATTAAATGTTCTGCTTGATTAACCAAATCAATCTTTTCGCGCTTTTCTTTATCTTCACTTTCGTGTTTCTTGGCATCATTCACCAATTTATCGATCTCGGTATCAGATAATCCACTAGATGCTTCTATTCGAATACTTTGCTCTTTACCCGTGGCTTTATCTTTTGCATTTACATTTAGAATACCATTGGCATCGATATCGAAGGAAACTTCAATTTGTGGAATGCCGCGAGGTGAAGGCGGAATGTCCGCCAAATGGAAACGGCCAATGGTCTTATTATCCAGAGCCATTTCTCGTTCACCTTGTAGCACATGAATCTCAACGGTGGTTTGATTATCAGCCGCCGTACTAAATACCTGCGATTTCTTAGTGGGAATAGTTGTGTTTCGTTCAATGAGTTTTGTGGAAACGCCGCCCAATGTTTCAATCCCCAGAGAAAGTGGTGTCACATCTAATAGTAGTATATCATCCACATCACCGGAAAGAACACCTCCCTGAATTGCAGCACCCAGAGCAACAACTTCATCAGGGTTCACACTCTTATTCGGTTCTTTACCAAAGATCTCTTTTACTTTTTCTTGAATCTTTGGAATCCGTGTTGAACCACCCACCAGGATTACTTCATCAATTTCACTTTTGGATACACCAGCATCTTTAATAGCTTGCATACAAGGTTGAATCGTTCGCTCAACAAGGTCATTCACTAAGTCCTCAAATTTTGCGCGTGAAAGTGTCAGGTTTAAATGTTTAGGACCGGATGCATCAGCCGTAACAAAAGGGAGATTTATATCGGTTTGCTTTGAGGAAGACAATTCTTTCTTTGCCGTTTCCGCTGCTTCTTTTAAACGCTGAAGCGCCATTGCATCTTTTCGAAGATCGATTCCATCTGATTTGTTGAATTCATCCGCTATCCAATCAATCACCTTCTGGTCAAAATCATCACCACCAAGATGCCCGTCTCCATTGGACGATTTTACTTCAAACACACCATCTCCTAATTCGAGGATAGAAATGTCAAATGTTCCACCACCGAGATCAAAAACAGCGATCTTTTCATCTTTCTTTTTATCCAAACCATAAGCGAGAGATGCTGCAGTAGGTTCATTAATAATTCGGCGAACATTCAATCCGGCGATCTTCCCTGCATCCTTGGTTGCCTGACGCTGAGAATCATTAAAATAAGCAGGAACTGTTATAACCGCATCGGAGACTTTTGTCCCAAGATATTCTTCTGCTTGTTGTTTGAGTTTTTGTAAAATCATAGCAGAAATTTCTGGTGGAGTGTACTCATTATCACCTGCATTCACCACACATGCACCATTTGAATTTTTCTCAACTTTATAAGGAACTTCAGTCAATTCAGTCCCAACTTCATCATGCATCCTGCCCATGAACCGTTTTATAGAAAAAATAGTGTTTTCAGGATTTGTAACTGCCTGGCGTTTTGCGGCCTGTCCAATAAGTCGATCCCCGTCTTTTGTAAATCCTACAACGGACGGTGTCGTCCGGCCGCCTTCCGGATTAGTGATTACTGTAGGTTCCCCGCCTTCTAAGACGGCAACACACGAGTTTGTGGTTCCTAGATCAATTCCAATAATCTTGCCCATTCTTTCTCCTTTTAATCGAAAAACAAAAATTGTGTTAAAATACTGGTTTATTTAGGCAAGGAATGTACCACCGACAATGGTGGTACAATTTGACAGATGGGATTGATTAGTCCACCTATATGGCGGACTAGAGTTTATTCAGGCGATGATTTAGACCTTTTTCCTTGGGATTTCTTACTGGACTTATAATCGAAATACAGGTCTTTTTTCAATGCTTTGACTGTAATGGTTGTCCCTTTGGTAAATGCATGTTTAAGTATCATTTCGGAAATGGGATCTTCTAATGACTTTTGAATCTCTCTTCGAAGTGGTCGAACACCATATTTTGCATCATATCCATTCTTCGCCAAGAGTTTCTTTGCAGTTTTTGTCATTTTAAGTTTTAGTCCCAGTTTGGAAAGGTTTTGGACCAGGTCAAACAACTGGAGATCAATTATATCATACACATTCTGTTCAGAGAGAGAATGAAATACAATAGATTCATCAATTCGATTCATTAGTTCCGGAGAAAAAAGGTCCTGAACATTCTTCATAACTCGCTCTTTCATATTTTGATATTTCTCTTCAGCTTTACTTCCACCAAAACCAAATCCATCATTTTTCAAATCCTTTGTTCCCAGATTTGATGTCATGATAATAATCGAGTTTTTGAAATCTATTTTTCTTCCAAGACCATCTGTTAATATACCTTCATCAAATACTTGAAGTAATACATTATATATATCTGGATGAGCTTTTTCAATTTCATCCAATAAAACAACAGAGTACGGATTGCGTCGCACCTTTTCAGTAAGCTCACCACCTTCCTCATATCCAACATATCCGGGAGGTGCGCCGATTAATCTTGAAATGGAAAACCGTTCCGTGAATTCAGACATATCCAACTTTACCAAAGCCTGGTTATGGGGAAATAAGTATTTCGCTAATGATTTAGCTAATTCTGTTTTCCCAACGCCAGTGGGTCCGAGGAAGAGAAAAACACCTATAGGCCTGTTTGGATTTTTTAATCCTGTTCTGGATCTGCGAATTGCCTTTGTTAAACTCACAATTGCTTCTTCCTGCCCAATTATATAATTACTTAATTCGTGATTCAAGTGTAACAATCGTTGACTTTCAGATTCTGCTACCTTTGATAGTGGAATGCCTGTCATGAGAGAAACTACATCTGCAATATGCTCAGCATTAATTAGGACAGATTTATCATCTTCTTCATTCTGCCACTGTTTTTGTGCGATACCCAATCGATGGAGCAATTTCCTTTCCTGATCTCTTAAGACCGCCGCTTCTTCAAATAACTGGTTTGAGACCTTTGTCTCTTTTTGATCTCTTATTTTTTGAAGATCATCTTCAATTTCTAAAATACTTTTTGGTACTTCAAGGTTGTACATATGTGCCTTGGCACCCGCTTCATCCATTACATCAATGGCCTTATCCGGCAAGAATTTGTCTGAAATATACCGTTCAGACAAATGGACGCAAGCTTCAATTGCATTATCGGTATAATTCACCTTATGGTGCTCTGCATACTTTTCTTTCAACCCATGGAGAATAGCTGTGGATTCTTCGACTGAAGGCGGGCTAATAGTAATCTTTTGGAATCGTCTATCCAACGCCCCATCTTTTTCAATATACTTCCGATATTCATCCATTGTTGTGGCACCTATGCAATGAATATCTCCCCGAGCCAAGGACGGTTTAAACATATTAGATGCGTCTAAAGAACCTGAAGCACCACCAGCACCAACCAGAGTATGAATCTCATCAATAAAAATGATCACATTTTCACTCATCTCTAATTCCACCATGATACTTTTTAGACGTTCTTCAAATTGCCCTCTATATTTCGTTCCAGCAACTATAGCAGCCAGGTCTAGAGATAAAATTCGTTGATTGTGAAGAATCCTAGGAACTGTTTTCCGTATGATCATTTGAGCCAATCCTTCGATAATGGCTGTTTTTCCAACGCCGGGTTCACCAATTAAAACAGGATTATTTTTCTTCCGCCGGGTCAGTATTTGAGCCACACGTTCGATTTCACTTTCTCGCCCGATCACAGGATCCAACTTCCCTTTTTTGGCAAGTTGGGTAATATCGCGGGAAAAGTGGTCCAATGTTGGTGTTTTGCTTTTGGAAGATGGTTTCGATGACATGGGTATATCTAAATCCGATTCATCTTCGGTGGTTTTAATCAGGTCACCAACTGTATCATAATCCAATGAAAATGATTTCAATATTTCAAAGGCTATACCTTCAGATTCCCTGAGCATAGCTAAGAGTAAATGTTCATCATCTGCAATGGTTTCACCACGAGATGATGCTTCACTGAATGCATTTCGAAGAATCCGTTCCGCACGACGGGTTAAAGGTAAATGCCCAAGGGTCATGGTGCCGCCGGAAGTTTTGATCATATCCTCGATCATAGACACCATTTCATTTGGATCAATGTCGTACACATCCAGAACCTTCTTGCCTAATCCTGAGCCTTCCTTCAATAAACCCAATAATAGATGTTCCGAGCCTACATAACTGTGACCCAGACGAATCGCTTCTTCCTTAGACAGTTTAATGATCAATTGGACGCGCTTTGAAAAATTTTCTTTCATGATTCGGTTATGCTTTTTCGGATAAGGATCCGTTTTCTAAAAAGAATTGTTTGTGGCCGATTCGTGCGATTTTCGGATTGTGCGTTGTAAGCACGATCGCCTGATGAAAATCTTTATTAATTTTACCTAAAAGGTCAATGAGTTTATTTGCATTTTTTTCATCCAAGTTTCCCGTTGGTTCATCTGCCAAAACTAGCTTGGGCTTATTCATTAATGCACGGGCCACTGCCACTCGGGATCTTTCACCCCCAGATAATTGGCTTGGGAAGTGATCTTTTCTTTCTGATAATCCCATTTTCTCAATTAAATCTAAAGCACGATCTCTTCTGTCATCCGCTCCATTTATCCATGTAGGCATTAGTATATTTTCAATTGCTGAAAATTCTGGTAATAAATGATGAAATTGGAAAACAAAACCGATATCACGGTTCCGAATTGTTGATAATTCAGTTTCATTCATATCATGAACTTGTTTCCCATTGATACTTAATTCCCCAGCATCGGCCTGATCCAATGTGCCCAGAATATTTAATGCGGTTGTTTTCCCCGAACCTGATTGCCCCATTATTGTTATAATTTGGCCCACATCCACATCCAAGGAGAAATCCTTAAGAACAGATAGTTTAGTTTTTCCATTAGAAAAAGATTTATCAATATTTTTTGCCTGTAAAATTATTTCCCCCATTGGAGCGCATCCTTGATTTGTGTGTGAGCCAGTTTTCGTCCTGCTATAAACGAAGCTAATAAAATAAACATAAATGAAATAAAGATCACAGTGTATAGATCTTTTGGAAAAAGTACCATGGGCAAGGCATCAATAAAATAGATATCTGATGGAATCGGTATCAACCCGAATTGGTTTTGAACTAGTGTAAGCAAAATGCCCAAAATAAATCCGCAGATGGCACCTTTCCCTGCTCGGTTAAAGCCCATACGAATTATAATCTTTTGGATGGATTCAATCGGTGCACCCATTGCTTTCAGTATCCCCACTTCTTTTATTTTCTGGATAGAAATCAGCGATAATGCAGCAGCCAAATTGAAGGCTGCCACCAGAAATATGAGACTTAAAATCACGATGGTGCCCAATCGTTCCATTTTCATGGCTTCCACCAGGGACCGATTTAAATCTTCCCAAGATTGTATAGTTACGGAATCACTCAATTTTTGTGCCAAATTGTATTTTAGCGATGATACATTGAAATTTTTTAAAACGCGAATATCGATTCCATCCAAACCGGATTTTCGCTTGAACAATTTTTTCCCATCATGAAGTGATAAAAAAACAAATCTATCATCGTAATCCAGAATTCTTGTTGAAAAAATACCACTTATTGTCATTTTCGTTTTTGGTGTTAAACCAAATCCAAAGGACTGATCAATGGGACTATAAACCATGATTTCATCACCAACATCTTTTCCCAATCGATAGGCTAGATCCTGACCAATCACTACTTCACTTATTTCGGGAGACTTTCCACGAAGTGGAAAATTGTAGAAATCTGTCATTTTTGCAACATCTACGGCTTTTAAGGAAACCACCTTTTGATCATTCCCGTCTTCAACCACACCTCGACGCTCCATAAATGGCATTACTATTTCAATTCCATCCAATTCAGAAATTTCATTTTCAGAAACTTGACCCGAAACGCGAAGATCACCTTCAAATCCCTTTAATTTGGAATGGACGAGCGTTTCGAATCCATTCATGACCGATAGAGAAACAATCATAGCAAAACATCCCACGCCCATGCCGATCATGGAAAATAACCCGGAGAACCATACCTGCCTTCTCGATGATTCAGAAAACCTCTTTGAGACTTTTTTCTCCCAATTCATTCGTATCCCAATGCAACCGCAGGGTTTAAGGTGGTGACAACTTTTGTTGGCCACCACGAAGCTACCATGCAAAAGATAAAAGTAATGATCAGAATGAGTCCAAATGCTGGATAATCAAATGAAAATGGGATTTGGTCCATGAAATAGATCTCTGCAGGAATTTTCAGAATCTCGAATTTCAATTGAGCCCAAATAATGGACATGGAAAGTAATCCACCAATGATTCCACCCATAAGGCCAATAAACCCGCCCTGGATCATGAAAATACTCTTTAGTGTTGACCTATGGGTGCCTTGGGCCATAAGAATCCCAATTTGCCCGGATTTCTCGGTAATGATCATGGCAATAGCGGCAATAATATTGACAATTCCCACCAGTGCAATAAGTCCAAACATAATATAAGCTGGCCAACGCTGGATATCGATCCATTCAAAAAGAAGTGCATGCCGATCTCGCCAGGATTCATAGAAGTAAGGATACGAAATTTTCTTTCTAATCACAGGGATATTGGCATCACTCAAAATCATGCCAGACACAAAATTATTTTCAAATCCAAATAAGTTCCTGGCATCATCCAAATCGATATAAGCCAAAGTTTTATCATATTCCTGGAGCCCGGAATGAAAAATTTCTTTCACCATAACAGGTTTTATTTTTCTGGGGAATGGTGAAGATTGTCCCGATGAAAATACTTGGAGAAAAACTGTATCTCCTTGTTCGATCTTTAGCTCCTGTGCTAAACCATTGCCCACAACAATTTCCCCGGGCTTTATTTTATTATTTGGATAGTCTGAAATTGCTTTTGGAAGCAGTTTGACTCCTTCAATCAATACGCCATCTGCATGGGAGCCAGAGCGAACCATGCAAACACCCCGGACAAAAGGCGAAAATGATTTGGAATAGGATTGAATTAGGGAATCCAAAGTTGGATTCGTTAAATCTATTTGATTCCCGAGAATATGCTGAATCCTGCCTTGCCCTTCAAAAGATGAAAGTTTTTCAGAAATCACCTTTTGAAATCCGTGAATGATGCTGGCAGTAAGCATCAAAGCTGTAATACCGATGGAAAGTCCGCCAATTGCTAACCAACTGGCAGTAGACGAAAAACTGGATTTATTCGGAGAAAATAAATAACGAAGAGCCAGGCGAAAATTAAAGGACATTATTGAAATATAATTTTATTTGATTACTAACATTTCCTGTTGTTTCCCATAGGATCATGAATCCCCAGTAAATAAACAACCACTATCTTGGGTGTAAATAATATTATCTCAAACACAATTATCTTCATCCCAATCTTATGTTTTTTGAAAAAATCATATTCAATTTTTATTTTTCCGGTCTCATGGCTGGAAAGAGGATCACATCTTTAATCCAACGATTTTCTGTAAGTAACATAGTGAGTCTATCAATACCTAGACCCACACCTCCTGTTGGTGGCATACCGCATTCCATGGCCTGGATAAATTGTTCATCCACAGGTTGAGCTTCCTCATCCCCTTTTTCTTTGAGAGCCGCCTGGGCTTCCAATCGTTCACGCTGATCCACAGGGTCATTCAATTCAGAAAAAGAATTAGCAAATTCTGCACCACCAATAAAAAGTTCATACCGCTCAACAAGATTCTGGTTACCATTTCGATGTACTTTTGCAAGAGGCGAGATTGCCTTTGGATAATCAATGATAAAAGTGGGCTGAATCAAATTTGGCTCCACAAGTTTGCTCATGAGTTCATCCAGCATTTGGCCATAATTCCAGGTTTCATCTACTTTAATGTTATTTTTTATACAGACCGTCTGGATTTCATCATCAGATACATCACCTAAGTCACAACCTGTGGCATCTTTCAATAATTTCAACATTGGAACCCGCGTAAAGGGTTTCGAAAGATCAATATCCATGCCGCCCCAATCCACCTGGAGTGCGCCGACTTTTTCTGCTGCTTCACGAACCATTTTTTCAACAAGATCCATGCAATCTTCATAATCCGCATAAGCCCAATAGAATTCTAACATGGTGAATTCCGGGTTATGATTACGATCCATCCCTTCGTTCCGAAAATCTTTGGAGAGTTCATAAACCCGATCAATGCCGCCAATGATGAGCCGTTTTAAATATAATTCATCCGCAATTCGGAGATAAAGTTTTTGGTCAAGGGTATTGTGATGTGTCGTAAAAGGACGAGCATTTGCTCCACCATATAAAGGCTGAAGGACTGGTGTCTCAACTTCCAAAAATCCGAGATCATCAAGAAAATTTCTAATTGTTTTAATAATAGCAGCACGTTTTACAAATGTATCTTTCACTTCTGGATTTAAAATCAAATCTAAATGGCGGTTTCGATAGCGGTGTTCCTTATCCCTAAATGCGTCAAATACTTCTCCATCTTTTTCTTTCACAACCGGGAGAGGGCGAATGCTTTTAGCCAATATAGTAATAACGTCAGTATGGATAGAAATTTCACCTGTTTTTGTGGTAAACACGTATCCTACAACACCCACATAATCTCCGATATCCAATAATTTGAAATGGGCGTAGGACTCTTCGCCTACATCATCTCGTTTGATAAAAAACTGGATCCGTCCTTCCGAATCCATGATCTGCGCAAAGGACGCTTTTCCCATCTTCCTAATAGCCATCACTCGCCCTGCAACATTTACAGTTTTTCCTTCTAATTCATCATAATTAGTTTTAATGGATTCACTCCAATGAGTCGGCTCATATTTTGTTGGATATGGATTTATTCCATCTTCTCTGAGTTTATTAAGTTTCTCAAGTCTAAAATCAATAATCTGTTGTAAACTTTTATGGTCGTCTGACATAGCTTTTCCTTTACGCCTTATTTTTAGTACCAATTGTACTTAATAAAAATGCTTTAATAAATGGCGTTAAACCACCATCCATAACGAATTGGGTATTTCCATTTTCTTCTTTGGTTCGGTGGTCTTTTACCATTTGATAAGGATGAAAAACATAGGATCGGATCTGACTTCCCCACCCAATATCCATTTTTTGGTCTTCCAGATCCTTATTTTTCTCTTTCTCTTTTTCCAGCTCTACTTGATAAATCCTAGCTTTCAGAATCTTCATAGCTTGACTCTTATTTTTATGCTGAGATCTCTCATTCTGGCATTGAGCAACAATTCCTGTTGGATGGTGCGTAATGCGGACGGCGGAATCTGTTTTATTAATATGCTGACCGCCTGCTCCGCTGGCACGGTAAGTATCGATACGAAGATCCGTAGGATTAATTTCCACCTCAATGTCATCTTCTACAGCGGGATAAACAAATACCGATGCAAATGATGTGTGGCGCCTGCTAGCAGAATCAAAGGGAGAAATTCGAACCATGCGATGCACACCTGCTTCAGCTTTTGCCATGCCAAAAGCATAATCACCTTTTATTTCAAATGTTACATCTTTTATACCAGCTTCATCCCCTGGCTGTAAATCTATAATTTCAATTTTAAAATCTTCTTTCTCAGCCCATCGCTTGTACATGCGATAAAGCATTTGTGCCCAATCTTGACTCTCGGTTCCACCGGCACCCGGGTGAATCGCCATAATGGCATTTTGAATATCTTCAGGTTTGCCTAAAATAAGTTTCATTTCAACATCGTCAATGATCTTCTGGTACAGATTCAGCTCATTTTGGATTTCATCCAAACCCGTTTCGCCCTCTTCCGCAAACTCGAATAACACCTCCATATCATCATGGCGCCTGGTTAGGTCTGACCATAACGCAATTTCTTTTTCGATCCGGGAAATTTTTTTCAGGATGCTAGATGCACCTTGATTATCATTCCAGAAATCTGGATTGGAAGATTGCTCGCGGAGCACTACTAATGTTTTTGATCTGGAATCCAGATCAAAGATACCTCCGTATTTCGGAGTCCTTGGATTCTGCTGCTGCAAATTGCTCCTTTAAATCAGATAATTCCATCTGAAAATTTACAGAGAAGATGAACCCGAATTAAGGGGGAAATCGGGAAAATTGTTAAGTTATAAACTACGGGTAAATAATTAAATCCGAATTACACGAGTGATGGTTATTAAAATCACAACTTTATTACAAAATCAGGCCACCTTACCACTTAGCAGGCTGGTTCCCGACTATAACTAATAATCAACCAGTGTATCTGTAGTGGAAATTGAACCATTATCCCACTAATCTGGGGCTTGATGATTATTCTTCAATAAAAGGTTCTTGTTGTATTGTTCAGCAATAATTTTTGCAGATTCAAATGATATAACTGGATATAAGTAATTGATTTTACTATCCACAAGTACCCCCGAACTAATAATGACAACTAAAGGTCCATAAACACTTCCTGGTTGTGAAGCAAGGGCCATCCACCCACCCACTAAAAATGATATACTACTCAAAAACAATTGTTGCCTTGAAAGCTTAAGCTGATTTTTGAGGAGAATCTGTTCTTGAGTGGATTCGGTTATTAAAAAAAATTCTTCATCTCCTATCAATCCACCATTTCCCCTATTTACTGTCCATCTGGCTGGTCTTTTTAAGATACTCACATAAAATATTTCAAAGGGAGAAATTTGATACCAGTGCATTTTGGCTTGTTTTACTGATAATTTTTGTTCATTATATACTGACCCAAATGTTTTCACATTGCTACCATCAAATAGAATTTGACCATCTTTTAATTGTAGTTTCTTAATGAGTTTAACAGGAACTGGTTCGAATGCTTCTTTCTTATAAAGCCCCTCCAGAGGTTTAAAAAATACTATTTCACCTTCAATTTTTATATATTCTCCCAAATATGTAGTACCATCTTTCAAAACTAATTTATCATAATCAGTCTGTGCCCACACAATGCCTGTAATCAAAAGTAAAACTATATATCTATGCATCTCCTAATCTACACATCATCCTTTAAAAAAAATACTACAAGAATGTGTGTCATCCTTTTTATCCGACCCTACCCCACCTTGCTTGCCCTCTACCCTAACACTTTTTAGTTGAAACTGAATGGCCAGTGTATTACCAGTGGTTTAAGCCCAATTCAGCCCTTTTTTATACTAATCAGACTAATTTAGGCTATAAGCAAAAAACCCCGCTTATGCATGGTTTATCGTCTATTAAAATGCGGAGAGGGAGAGATTCGAACTCTCGATGCGGCTATAAACCGCATACCCACTTAGCAGGCTGGTTCCCAACTGGACCCAGTAATCAACCAGTGTATCTGTAGCGGAAATTGAACCATCTTCCCACTAATCTGTGGCTAATTATTGTTATGGGCCAAGTCCGGTAAATCCTTTTCCAGTTGTCCCTCCACTCCTGGAAGAAGACCAATCAATACCAGGCCAGGAAACTACTAAAACTGCTCCAGTAACAATGGTAGAAACTGCAGCATATTTAAATTTCCTTTCCTGGAGTTTTTTAGAATAAGCTTGCTTGTAGATGCCTTTTTCAGAACCAGTCAAAATTGATTTAGGAAAATTAAATTTTTCTTTACTGTTTAAAACAAAATAAGGTATAGTCAAACTGGCCGCTGGAGAACCTCCTAAAAATATAGGGCTTTCCCAAAATTCACCCCCTATTAAAACTTTATGTAATTGTATACTACCCAAAAAAACAATAATACTTGTTGGCCCATAAAGAACCAACTTACCCAAATTTTTGGACTTTGCATCATAAATTGCTTTTTCTTTAGTACTTAATTTTTGATATTCTTCAATAGCTAAAGGTATTTTTTTTGCATAGCCACGAACAATGATAAAATGACCATCTTTTAATTCTAGTGTTTGAATTTGTTTAATAGAAATTGGTTGGAAAGTGAACGCATTTTGAGGTTTAAAATATACTATCTCTCCTTCAATTTTTGAATATTCTCCCAAATATGTAGTACCATCTTTCAAAACTAATTTATCAAAATCAGTCTGTGCCCACACAATGCCTTTAATCAAAAGTAAAACAATATATCTACGCATCTCCTAATCTACTCATCATCCTTTAAAAAAAATACTACAAGAATGCGTGTCAACCTTTTTATCCGACACTACCCTGCCTTGCTTGCCATCTACCTTACCACTTTTTAGTTGAAACTAAATGACCAGTGTATTACCAGTGGTTTCAGTCCATTTCAGCCCTTTTTTCCACTATCCAGACTAATTCAGGCTATAAGCAAAAAACCCCGCTTATGCAGGGTTTATCGTCTATTAAAGTGCGGAGAGGGAGAGATTCGAACTCTCGATGCGGCTATAAACCGCATACCCACGATCAAGGATGATAGTGATGTTTTAATCACCAGATGAAATAAATAAACGTTCATTTAAATAACGACGTAATTTCATTTCATCCATATCCAAGTGAGTAAATCGACCGTTTTCGGCTGTAGAGATTGTCCCTCGTTCTTCTGAAACGACTACAACAATTGCATCCGATTCTTCAGTGATCCCTAATGCAGCACGATGTCGCGTGCCCATCTCTGGTAAAACCATCGAGCTTTCTGTCAATGGCAAAATACAGCCCGCAGCTTCCAATAATGTATTTTGTAATATGACAGCCCCATCGTGCATGGGCGAACCTGGATTAAAGATAGACATGAGTAAGGGTGTTGAAACTTCCGCTTTTAAAGGTGTTCCTGCTTCTTTATAAGAGCGAAGTCCCGTCTCTCGCTGAATTACAATCAAAGCACCCCATTTTTTCTCTGCTAGAATTAAAGAAGCTTCCACAACCGCTTCCAAGGAACGGGAAGTTCCCATCATAAAAATGCGTTGGAAAAATCGTGTTTGTCCAACATAGATTAAAAGTCGTCGGATTTCCGGTTGGAATAAAATTACAAATGCTACTACCCAAACAGTTTGGAATTGATTTACTAACCATGACATGGCACTCAATCCAAATGAATTGAACAGGAAGGATGAGATGAGCAATATCACCAATCCAATCAACATTTGTCCGGCCCGAGTTTCTCTGAAATATTGGTATACTTTTATAAAGATCCAAGTGACCAGGACGATATCAATCACATCAATTAAAGTCAAAGTCAGGAATCCAAATTTGAAGATGGTCATGCGGCAGTCCTGATCTTTTCAGTAATTGTAACCACTCGTTTCATTTCTTTCACATCATGAACCCGAACAATTCTTGCACCATTTAAAATACCGGCAGAAACAGCTGCTGCTGTTCCTTCTATTCGATCATGAGATGGAAGACCCAACATGGACCCTATAAAAGCTTTGCGGCTAGGGCCAATTAACACGGGATATCCCAACTCACAGAATTCATTCAATTTTTGAATAATTGTAAAATTATGATCTAATGTTTTTCCAAATCCAATTCCAGGATCCAAAATGATTTTTTCTGTTTTGATTCCGGCAGATTTGGCAACATTAATTTGACTTAGAAAAAAAGAGCTGATTTCACCCACAAGGTTATCATAGTGTGGCTTTTTTTGCATTGTTAAGGGTGTTCCTTTCATGTGCATTAAAACCACTGGCACATCCAATGATGATACCACAGATGGCATATTTTTGTCCAGAGAGAATCCGCTAATATCATTTACAATATCGGCACCAGCTTCCACAGCCTGTTTTGCTACAACTGATTTTGTAGTATCAATAGAAATTAAAACGACCGAATCTGTCCTCCGAATCAATTTGATGACGGGGATGATTCGATTCAATTCATCTTTTACAGAAATTGGTGCAGCACCTGGACGAGAAGATTCACCTCCAATATCCAGAATATCGGCTCCATCCTTAATCAGCGACATGGCATGATTTAAAGCAGAATTTTTTGTAAAATATTTCCCGCCATCGCTGAAAGAATCTGGCGTTACATTAATGATACCCATAACCAGTGTTTCCCGGTCAGGATTCTGGCACCATTCAGAAAAATTGTGGCGTGACAATTTTGATTTCAAGTCAGGAATTCACATCCTGTTTTTTTTGTGGTTGATGTTGTTTTGACTTTGCTTTGCCCTGCTGGGGTTTGGAATGATTCTGTTGACGAGATTTTTGTTGTGCTTTTTCCCCATCCTTCATTTGGGGTTTTTTATTTTGGCGCTGCCGGGGTTTCCTCTTTTTTTTAAGTTTATCTTGGCCATTCAACGCTCGAGTAAGTTTTTCACCTTTAAGAATTTTTTCAAGATCTATCGAATCGATCGTTTCGTATTTCAATAATTCCTGAGCTATTCTATGAAGAATTTCAATATTTTTCCTAAGAATTTCGTCAGCTAATCGTTGGGAATCACGAACAATCCGAGAGATCTCTTCATCGATCATACGTGCCGTTACTTCACTGTAATCCCTTTGAGATTGAATTTCTCGTCCTAAAAATATTTCTTCATTCTTTTTCCCGAAGGTCATTGGACCTAACAAATCACTCATCCCCCACTCTGTCACCATTTTCCGTGCAATTTGGGTTGCTTGTTCGATATCGTTCCCAGCACCCGTTGTCATTTGATTAAAAATAACCATTTCAGCGCTTCTTCCACCCATAAGAATAGCAAGACGACCTTCCACATAACTGCGTTTATAGCCATGTTTTTCATCAATAGGAAGTTGCATTGTGACGCCCAAGGCGCGCCCCCGAGGAATAATGGTAATTTTATGTACAGGATCAGCCCCCTTGGTTTTGATGGCCACCAATGCATGCCCTGCTTCGTGATAAGCAGTTACTTCTTTTTCTTCTTCCGAAAGAATCATGCTTTTACGCTGAACACCCATCATTACTTTGTCTTTTGCTTCTTCGAAATCATCCATATCAATGGATTTTTTTCGTTTACGTGCCGCAAGCAATGCTGCTTCATTCACAAGATTGGCAATATCTGCACCTACCATGCCCGGTGTACCTTTAGCTAAAGATTCCAAATCTGATTTCGCATGATTTACCACTACTTTCTTGGTATGAACTTTCAAGATACCCAAGCGACCAATGTAATCCGGTACATCCACCATAATTTGGCGATCGAAACGACCGGGTCGGAGCAAGGCTGGATCCAGCACATCCGGCCGGTTTGTAGCGGCAATGACAATCACATTCTGGGTATTATTAAATCCATCCATTTCAACGAGAAGCGCATTCAAGGTTTGCTCACGCTCATCATGTCCACCTCCAATTCCTGCACCACGGTGACGACCCACTGCATCCATTTCATCGATAAAAATAATAGATGGTTCAGTCTTTTTAGCTTGCTCAAAAAGATCACGAACACGGGAAGCACCCACACCCACGAACATTTCTACAAAATCTGCACCACTTAAACTATAAAATGGTACAGATGCTTCCCCTGCAACGGCGCGAGCCAATAGAGTTTTACCTGTACCCGGACGGCCAACAAGCAAGGCTCCTTTGGGTACTTTGGCTCCAAGTTTTTGGAATCTTTTGGGATTCTTTAAAAAGTCTATCACTTCCTTCAACTCTTCTTTTGCTTCTTCACAACCTGCTACATCTTTAAATGTGACACGAGGTTGATCCGATGTCCAAAGCGATGCCTTACTTTTCCCGAATTTGAAAATACCGCCCATACCCCCTGCGCCACCTTGCATTCTGCGAATCATAAAAAACCAGAATCCAATTAATAAAATCCAAGGAAGCATATTAAGTAAATATCCCGTCCAGTCAATTGTTTTTTCCTTAAACGTGTATTCTATTCCAGCGGCATCCCATTCATCAGTATCTTCCCTTTCGAGATACGGAAGTGTCAATTTAAAATGAGTCACATCATTCAAGGGACCAATAGGAGTTTCAATTGTTTTTGGTACTTTGAATTCGCCATGAAATATATCACCCATGATAACCGCTTTTTCAATCTCACTATTTGCCAAATATTCACGGTAATCAGTATACTCGATTTCGATTTCTTTTTTACCGGATTCAGTCAATAACCCTGAAATATAAACGGCTCCAAAAATGATCATGAGCCAAACGAAGCTGGTTTTACCAGCTCGCATCCAATCAAACTGATCCGGTTGTTTTTTTGGATTCTGTTTATTTTGGTTTTGCTGTGGTTTATTTTTTTGATTGTTCATATATAATTTTCCTTGATATTTTTATACGACAGTATCACTCTCTATAGAATAAACACCATTTAAATGTCTTAATTTTTGATCATAATCTAGCCCGTATCCTACAACAAATTCTGGTGGAATTTCAAATCCAATGAAATCAACTGCGAAATCAATTTTCGCCATATCTGGTTTAATCAAAAATGTAGCGATGGATACTGACTTAGGTGAAGCACTATTCACTCTTTCCATTAAAAATTGAATTGTATGCCCGGAATCAATAATATCTTCGACTAGAATAACATGGCGATTCGTGACGTCTGCGGATATATCCTTTATGAGTTGAATTGTTCCAGATGATTTTTTTCCCACATAACTACGAACCTTAATAAAATCCATTTCACAATCAATGGAAATACTTCGAAGTAGATCTGCCATGAACATAAAACTACCATTTAAGACTCCAATAAAAATGGGGTCCTTATCGGTATATTTTCCCGAGATCTCTTTCCCCATTTCTAAGACCCGCTTTTGGATTTTTTCAGGCGATATTAAAAGTGTTCTCTTTTGATCTAATGGATTCATAATGGTAAGAAAGTTCGATTTAAGACAGCAGTTTCTTGAGTATGGGGTGTTAGTTTTACCCAATCTGCAATACGTTTGCCACACACCCAGATGATTTCACCATTCGCAGTCAGAACTGCTTGAGATTCTTTTGTGAATTGATCCACTTTTTCATTAATCAGGAAATCACTAATCTTTTGGTGTCCTTCCATCCCCAAAGGCTGAAAATAATCACCGTCTGTCCAATCACGAATCTCCAATTTCTGATCCTTCAATAGAGTCCAATCTACTTGTTCCTGATTTTGAGCTGTGTCAGACTTTTCTTGTCGAGAAAAGACCAATTCGTATCTATAATCATTAAAATCAACAGGATGACCCGGGACAAGTTTCACGGGATACTTTGGGGATTGATGTGCCGTTTCTTTCCCAATGATTGATTTTCGATCCCGTAACAATTTCCACCCGTTAGGTAAAATATGTTGATTGCCCACTTCTTCTTTCTTGAAAAATGATTTCAAAAGTTCGATCTGATGTTTGGACCAACGTTCATGATAAGTTGCTTCCATCAAAAGTTGCACCAATCTAACTTTCACCATATTTGGCAGACCTTGGACCATCTTGATGGGAATATCAAACCGATTGACAGATTGGTGAATTTTCGGAATAAGTGTCCCCAGAATGAAATAATCCAATGCATCTTTCCATTCGGAAAAATGATTAACTGAACTTTGAATTCCCGTCACAAGATTTTGAGCATTATTCTCCCACGGGTTTACGACCGTATGTCGAATGAAATTTCGGGGATTGGATAGTTCAGAATTGGTGGAATCTTCACGAAAAGGAATTTCATTCCTCATTACAAATTCGGTTAATTCCTTTTTGGTAAAACCTAACAACGGACGCATAACATTTTTAGTTTGTTTCCCAATGCCGCAAAGACCAGAAATACCAGACTGACGGGATAGATTCATTAAAACAGTTTCCACCTGATCATTACCATGGTGAGCCGTCATGATCCAATTTGCCTTAGTTTTTTCCATAACTTCATTAAAGAAACGATAGCGGTTTGTTCGCCCCCATTGTTCAACACTTTCCCCTTTTTTAATTTTTTCAGGATTCAATGATGTAGAGAAGAATGGAATGCCCAATGATCTACATGTACGTTGAACAAGGGATTCATCTTTATTAGAATCTTCACGCAAATGATGATTCACATGTGCAATGACTAGATCAAATTTTTCTCTGGAATGTAAGAGAGAAAAAAGCGCCATGGAATCCATTCCACCAGAAACAGCAACAATGATCCGGTTTTCTTTCTTTAAATCAGAAAAGGTTGCCAATTCGTCAGTGAACTTGTGGAAAATCGAATCGAGTTGAATCAATTTTTTATTAAATGTTTGTAATTTGCTCATTAAAAGGAATTTACCCGTTTTAATAATGGAATCAAAAATGGGTTTTGTTTTATTTCTTTTTCCAATGTTGTATCCGGTCCATGTCCGGGATGTAAAATACAATCATGTGAAATATTTTCCATGGCTTTCACCAGACTATCACATAGGGTGTCCCAATTACCGCCCGGCAAGTCAGTTCGTCCAACAGAACCGGCAAAAATCGTATCACCAGTGAACACATGCTCATTGATTACCAAGCAGGTTCCACCCGGTGTGTGTCCCGGTGTTTCAACACATTGGATTAAAAAGTCACTGACCTTCAATTCACCTGCGCTTAACCAATGATCAACCGTTGGAGTTATTTTCGGTGTTATTCCAAAAAAAGCACAATCTCTTTCATAACCATCCAGAATAGGTTTTTCATTGGGGTGTAAATAAAATGGTATTCCGTATTTTTCTTTTAATCCGGATACACCACCGATATGATCCAAATGTGCATGGGTATTTACCACGGCAATTGGACTCAAATCATTTCCTAAAATCACTTCAATAATCAGTCCCGGATCATCACCGGGATCAATCACAAGGCAGGATGGCAATCCATCTTGCCAAGCGATATAACTATTTTCTTGAAACGGGCCAGTGACGATCCGTTCAACTTTTAGGCTCAAATGATGTTAAAAAACAGGTGCGAAAGGCACTGGATTTTATCTTCATAAGAATGTGGATACAGCAACCATTCTGCTGCTGAGATTGAACTCAAGATAGAATTACCATCCTGTGGCGTGAAACAGAAACCTGTGATTTCATGATCATTCCGAACATGAAGTGATTGTTCTACCACAACAGTTTGATTCATGATTCGTCCATAATGTCCATGGTCCCGTCCGAAGGAAAAAACCGTACTGGTCATATCCTTCATAGTCATGGCCACATTGTCATTATTATGCAGTCTCTCCTTCACTGATGCAAGGGTAGTCGGTTCTTTCACTTTCAGCGTGAACCATAGGACATGCATATATTGACTATTTACTTTCATGGCAGAAGAAAACAAATTTAAATCCATTCCCATTGTAGCAAATAAGCCAGCCGCATCAGCCGCATGGTGCGAACCATATTTCTCGTCTCCATGTGATCCCACTTGGGGTGCCGGTATAAAACTTCCTGTCTGGCTTAAATCATTCGCACGACGAATACAAACATATTTCCCTTCTACGAGATTATCTGGATCTTCGTTCACAGCCAAGGTGTTTGTGATACAGGACATATTATGGGTGTTACACGATACGATTTGGATGAACTTATCTGAAGAATCCAAAGCATGGTCGTTAATACCACGAGCATATTTTTTCCCAAATCCATCTTCACTGCCCTGAGCTAGAAATCCTTTTACAGTATCTGAATATTTTTTATAATACTTCACTTTATTGGATTGACCCACCCCTTTAGGAGTACAGTCAATTACAACCGATGACCGCTTGATTGATTCTTGCGTTTCAAGGTCAGGATCTATTCCCAACTTTCTAAACTCCTGCTCTTTCCCTTCGTCCACAGATAGGCGTGCACCACGGCGCAGTAGGTCGGTTACTTTAGACCTATCCCGGCGAAGAGCCGAGTTTTTATGAAAGGTAACTTCATCGATCCCCAATTGATCTCTATAATCACTTAGTAGTCCGATGAGCGGTTCACCAATCGTTCCCGTACCGATGACGTGAACAATTTTTCGTTCCATAATTATTTACTCCTTTTTGATAAATTCTGTTGTTTCAGTTGATAAAAAAACCATCCAGAGATTAAGCCATAAACCAGAATAACTACGGTAAGTAAATATTCCATAACTTAATTCGCTTCTTTCACAGATAAAATATTTGTCCGCAAGCGAATCATAAGGCTTGACACGACCAATAATGATAAAAATGAGAAAATCAAAAAATAAGTTGGTAGCGGATTTGCGCTGTCAAAATACTGCCCAACTTGTGGATGTGACTGCATCTCTGGTAACCAGAACTTTACCGATAAAAAAATTAAAGGGACATCTAAAAATGCCAAAATTCCAACCACGGCTGCATATCGAGAAACTTGTTCTGGATTTCCTCCAAATTCCCGTAACATAAAATAACCCAGAAATATCAGGAAAAGGATTAGACTGGTAGTGAGACGGGGCTCCCAGGGCCAAAATATACCCCAGGCCGGTTTCGCCCAAATGGGTCCCGTGGTTAAGACCAAAAACATGAAGATGGTTCCCACCTCCGCAAAAGCAAGGCCACGATGATCCCATACTTTATTCTTTTTTGTAAGAAATAAAACTCCCGAAATCATAACACCTAAATAAAGAAGGAATGCTGTCCAGGCAACAGGAACATGAATATAAAAAATATTGCCAAAAATACCTTGTGCCAAGTTCGGCGGTTCCAAGCTGAGAACGATATAAATATTGATGGCAGAAAGTACAATCGCTATTGCAGCATGAATTAAATTATTTCGATGATTAAAAAAGGGCATTATTCTTCAACGATTCGATTAAATACCAAGTATCCAAACATCCCGAAGATTACAAAGAAAGAACCAAGAATGAGAAGCCAAAAATTCCACTCTGTCATAGGCTTTTGATCAAATAATGATCCTGTACATTTTGTGGCTGCGATAGCCACAGGCGATGCAGATGGGAATAGCAATATTGGAATCAAAACATCACGCAATCCTGCCTGCAAAGTGATACCTGAAATCAAACAACCCACAGAAACGATGGCGCCAGTTCCTAAAAAAAGGATAAGTGCAAATTGAAAAAATGAAAAGTTGGCCGGTAGATTTAAGAAAATGAAAAAGGGGACAATGAACAAGATTTCTGACATCAAGACGAATAAAAGTGCCGAAATAACTTTTGATATATAAACAGTTCCACGATCCACTGGTGCTGATGTCCAACTCCACATGGCATGTTCTTCCCGCTCCAGCGAGAAAAGACGATTCAGCCCCAGAACAGATGTAAACAGGATCACTACCCACAAGAGTCCCGGAGCAAATGTGCGAATTAACATCGGTGCCACTTGGAACGCCAAGGCGAAAATCAGCGTAATGGATAATCCAAAAATAAACATAGATGTTATAATCTCTTTGGATCGCCATTCAATTTTCAAGTCTTTTAGTATAAAATGAATCAACATTGTTTTAGTTCTATAATTCGGTCTGTATTAGTACGCAACCAATCAGAATTATGGGAAACAATGATCATGGTTTTTCTCAATTCATTCCACTCTACTATAACGGATTCAAACAATTTGATTCCATCAACATCCAATCCGGTCAAAGGTTCGTCTAATAATAAAATATCGGGATCAAGAATTATGGCCGTGGCAAGTTTGAGCCGTTGGAGCATGCCCTGTGAATAAAATTTCACCAATTTATCATGGGCAGAATCAAGTCTTACCTTGATCAATACGTTAGAAATATTTGGGTTCATCTTCCCATATAATCCGGAAATAAATGTCAGGTTTTCGTATCCGGTTAAACCGGGATAGAGCCCTACGGAATGGCCCAGGTAATACAGGTTTTTTCTTGTGTCTGGCTCATCCGGATTCACATCATTCTCTCCAATCCTTATCTTGCCTGAATCAATAGACATAATACCGCTGATCATTTTGAGTAAAGTGGTTTTCCCCGATCCATTGGGACCGGAAAGGCCAATCTTTTCACCCGATTCCATTTTGAGAGAAAAGGATTGAAAAACGGGAGAGTGGTAAAATGATTTGGAAAGATTAGTGACTTGGAGATTCACAACACTTTTTTTAATTCTGCTATAATTTCTGAAATTTCCTGCTTAAGCGCTAACCGGCTGCCATTGAAATCTTCATCAGAGATATTCCCGATATGGTGATCCATTTCCAATTCTTTGATCTGGCGCAGCAGTACCTGTTTTTTTCGATCCAGATCACCTTGGTTCATTCTTAGAGGAACCTTTGATTCTTCTTCAAAAAGTGGGGAAATCATATACCACACGATACTGGAGAACAACACAATGACGGCGATTGTAAAAACAAAATTCATGGTTTTAATCCTTTGCCGGCCAAAGACGGATGTTGGTTCCAAAAAATAGCACATACCAGCCAAACAAGTGGATTGATCAAAAATTTTAAATTAGTAATTCGTTGACTCGCAGCTATTCCCAAGAATATATAATAAATATCTTTATTCAATGTACTCTGGATATCCAAATTATTTTTTCCTAAAAAACAGCAGTTTCCTGCCACTCACCAAATTCTGCTTTCATGGCCACAATAATTTCACCCATAGTCACGTATGCTTTGGCCGCTTTTATGATAGGCGGCATCAGGTTGTCCTCGTTTTTACAGGCTTCCTGGATCTCAAATAATGTCTCCTGCACTTTTGTTTCATCACGGGAATTTTTCATGTTAGCTAATTTTTTCCGTTGGCCTTCGCCTGCTTCTGCACCGATTTCCAGGATTGGAATATCAATCTCTTCATCATCTTTAACAAACCGGTTTACACCCACCATGATACGTTGATTAGAATCCAGTTTGGCTTGATAACCCGATGCGGCTCGTGCGATCTCACGTTGGAAATAACCTTGCTCAATAGCCGGGATCACACCCCCAATATTCTCAATTTCCTGAAAATATTGTTCTGCATCCTCTTCTATCTTATCTGTGAGTTCTTCAATAAACCAGGAACCACCCAATGGGTCAACCACGTTAGCAACACCCGTTTCAAAAGCAATCAATTGTTGCGTTCGTAGTGCAATCTCCGCTGCTTTCTCTGTTGGCAAGGCCAATGTTTCATCCATAGAATTGGTGTGTAAACTTTGCGTCCCACCCAAGACACCTGCCAAAGCCTGAAAACCAGTACGAGCAATATTGATCTCAGGTTGTTGAGCAGTAAGACTGCATCCTGCCGTTTGGGTATGGAAGCGCAATTTCCAGGACCGTTCACTCTTTGCCCCATACATATTTTTCATCCGCTTGGCCCAAATTCGGCGTGCAGCACGGAATTTTGCAATTTCTTCAAAAAAATCTAAATGTGAATTAAAAAAGAAGGAAAGACGGGGTGCAAAGTCATCCACATCCAACCCTGCTTCTATGCCATGTTCCACATAAGCAAATCCATCTGCCAGAGTAAATGCCAATTCCTGCGCCGCGGTAGAACCTGCTTCCCGAATGTGGTAGCCGCTGATGGAAATCGTATTGAATTTCGGCATATGTTCGGTACAATAAGACAGCATATCTGTAATGATACGCATGGATGGTTTCGGCGGGAAGATCCATTCCTTTTGGGCAATGAATTCCTTCAAGATATCATTTTGGAGGGTGCCGCGGAGTTGATCCAATGGCACACCTTGTTTTTCTGCCACAGCAATATAAAATGCAAGGAGAACAATGGCTGGACCGTTAATGGTTTGGGAAACGGAAATCTCACCCAAATTGATGCCCTCAAAAAGTGTTTCCATGTCTGCGAGAGAAGAGACACTGACGCCACATTTCCCTACTTCTCCTTTTGAATAAGGATGGTCCGGATCGTACCCCATTAGGGTGGGCATATCATAAGCTACGGAGAGACCGGTTTGTCCTTTTTCTAATAATTTTTTGAAACGGTGGTTGGTTTCTTCCGGTTTACCGAATCCAGCAAACTGGCGCATAGTCCAGAGTTTTCCACGGTATAAATTGGGATGGACTCCTCGGGTGTATGGGAATTGCCCTGGGAATCCGATCTTCTCCATGTAATCACCATTTGGAGAATCAGGGAAGTAACACAGATCCAGTTCTTCGCCGGATAAGGTATCAAAATCTGCATCACGAGTCGGCATGGATTTAGCGGTCTTTTCCCACCGCTTGAATCCATCTTGAAATAGAGTTAATTGTTCACTCATGGTCTAAAATTACTTTTGTAACCTTCCAGTTCTGAAAATTGTCCAACCTTCATATAACATCCATAAAATCAGGGTGGCTAATATACCATCTATCACTAATAAAAGTCGATTGTTCCCGACGAAGGATTGGGCATTTACTGCCAGAGATGTGAGTGTGGTTATAGTAATGAAAATAAAAGGGATGATCAGCGGCAAAACGGGTTTATTTTTTTTCCAAAAATAGATGGATAGCATCATTAAGGTCAAAGCTGCCAACATTTGGTTAGATGCGCCAAAAATGGGCCACAATACCCAACCTGCCTGTGTTGATTCACCAGACACAGGATCAGCAACATTCCATAAGGTCAGCGCTAGTGCCGGCAGAATGGCCACTAATGTGGCAATATAACGATTTTTCAATAACGGGATATCAATGGTTTGGGCCACTTCTGTGAGAATAAATCGTTGAATTCTTGTTGCTGTATCTAAAGTTGTTGCGGCAAATGAAATGACCAATACAGCCATGATCGTTTTAGCAAGTATTGGTGGAATTCCCAGAGACTGAATCAAAGCACCTCCACCTAATACGAAAGCTGTTGCTTTATTGGTGGTTGCATGAGCCCAGGTATCATAATAAATATTCCAATTAAGATTATCTACAGCGCCTATAGAAGGTAGATTACAATTTGTAACTAAAGAAATTCCCGCCACTGCCGCAATGGTGGAAGCCAAAGCCAATGTCCCTTCTCCAAGCATGGATCCATACCCGATCATTTTTGTATCCTGAATATTAGATACTTGTTTTGATGTGGTACCGGATGCAACCAATCCATGAAATCCACTAATAGCTCCACAGGCGATGGTCACAAATAATAAAGGAAATAAACTTGGAACTCCCTCGCCTGCTGATCTTATCATGGGCGCTTCTACAACCGGCTGAGCAATGGCTATTCCCATAAAGATCAAGGCCAAACCAACAATCAATTGATGACTGTTTATGTAATCCCGTGGCTGAAGTAAAAACCAAACCGGGAGAAGGCTGGCAATCCCGGAGTAAATAAATAGTAAAATGATCCAGAGAGTAGATTGGGAGGCTTGATCCATTCCAAGGGCTTCGAATGAAAGTGGTGTGAAAGATCCAATATATACAAAAACATAAAGCAGAATTAAGGCAATGATCGAGGGAATCAAAGCATCCACTTTTTTTCGATATAGTAGAAATCCAACGGCGAGTGCAATAATTATTTCAATATTTACAGGCAGGACTGCTGTAGGAATACTCACAAAAAGTCCTGCAATTGCCATGGCAAAAACAGCCAACACCAGCCAACTTAACATCATGACAAAAATCAGGAACATGGTTTTTACACGCTTGTTGATAATGGTTCCGGTAATATCTGCAATCGTCTTCCCTTTTTCCCGGACAGATACTACAAGCGCACCAAAATCGTGAACGGCACCCATAAAAATGGTTCCCAAAACGATCCAAAGCATAGCCGGTAACCATCCCCAGAAGGCTGCGATACAGGGGCCAATAATAGGCGCTGCACCCGCTATAGATGTAAAGTGATGCCCAAAAAGAATCTCCTTTTTAGTTGGTACGAAATCTATTCCATCTTGGAACTCTTTTGCCGGAACATCTCCTGTAAAATCCTGTAGAGAATATATTTTAGTTGAGATATAAGTTGCGTAAAACCGATAACCCAGTCCAAACAGGATGAGTCCAATGAGTGCTAGAAATAAAGAATTCAATTTTTAAACGGGAACGGAGTCCTTTTCACCAACAAAATTACGAATTGATTGGGCGACACCATCAACATCCAGTCCCAGCATTGTCAATATCTGATCACGGGAGCCATGTTCTACAAAGTTATCTGGCAATCCAAGTTTCTTAAACTGCCCCTGAAACCCATTTTCCAAAAGCCATCCGGCGACACCATCACCAAAACCACCTGTGGTCGTCCCTTCCTCCAATGTAATGATCTTTGCGAATTTTTTCTTAATAGAATCCAAGTATGCTGTATCCATGGGTTTAATGAATCTGCAATTCACCACTTCGCATGTAATCCCCATTGAAGCGATTTGTTTTGCCGCATCCAGAGCGGTGTAAACCATGGGGCCTACAGCCAGAATGGCCACATCCGATCCACGCTGTTCCACTTCCCATGATCCAATGGGCAGCATTTCTGCCTGACCATTTTCATCAAATTCCACGGAGCTTGCTTTGGGATAACGAATAGAAATGGGTTGACCTTTTATATTCAGTGCAGTGTATAGGAGATGTCTGAATTCATTGCCACTTTTTGGGGCTGTAACAATCATATTTTGAATACATCTCAAATAAGCAAGATCAAGGGCACCGTGGTGTGTGGGGCCATCTTCACCGGCAATGCCGGAACGATCCATACAAAAGATGACAGGAAGATGCTGGATAGCACAATCGTGTATGATATGATCATATGCTCGCTGTAAAAATGTAGAATAAATAGCTACAATGGGGCGGATTCCCTCTGTAGCCAACCCAGCTGAAAATGTTACACCATGACCTTCAGCAATACCAACATCATAATATCTATCCGGGAATTCTTTGGAATAGGGGACAAGTCCGGTCCCTTCTCGCATAGCCGCCGTAACACACACTGTATCTTCCCGGTTCCGGGCGATTTCACAGGATAATTTTCCAAATACATCTTGGAAAATAGGAGCATTCGATTTGGGTATATCTTTTTCAATTTTGTAAGGACGTTTACCATTAGGTTTCACCGCATGATATTTCACCGCATCGTCATGATACTCACGACTTTCAACATTCATGGAAACCATGCCTTTCCCTTTTTTTGTTAATACGTGGAGCAATACCGGTTTCTGGATATCTTTAATATTTTCCAGAGTATGAAGGACCTCATCCAGATCATGACCATCAATGGGTCCAAAATATCTGAAACCCAATTCATCAAAAAGGATACCTGGTACGATTAATCTTTTAAGACTTTCTTCTACTTTCTTGATCAAGGATCGGGTAGTTGATTTTGCCAGAGGTAATTTACCCGTGAGATCCCAAAACTCATTTCGGATTCGGTTATAAAGTGGATTGGAGATCAAACGTGTAAAATAAGTTGAAATAGCGCCTACATTAGGGCTAATGGACATTTCATTATCATTCAGAATAACGAGGAGTTGCCGCCCTAAATGGCCTGCGTTATTGATTCCTTCAAAAGCCAGTCCGCCAGTCATGGACCCATCACCAATAATAGCAGCAACACGAAAATCATCTTTATTTTGGTGGCGGCCTTCTGCGATACCCAGAGCAGAAGAAATGGATGTGGAGGCATGTCCCGCACCTATCGCATCATAGTCACTTTCGGACCGCTTTAAAAATCCACTCAATCCTTTGAATTTTCGAATCGTTGGAAAATCATCATATCTTCCTGTTAATAATTTATGGGCATAGCCCTGGTGCCCCACATCCCAGATCAATTTATCATTTGGCGTGTTATAAACATAATGGAGTGCAACCGTGATTTCGATCACACCCAGAGTCGGCGCCAGATGCCCACCGATCTGAGTTATGGTATCAATGGTATAGTTTCGAAGTTCATCACAGAGTTCGTGGAGTTCTTCGTTTGAATACCCCCGAATATCTTCAGGAGATTTTATATTTGGTAAATAATTAAGTTGCATAAATCTGATTTAAATTTTTGGTATAAACGTTGCTGGATGGATCAAATAAGATTTGATGAAAAAGGTCAATATCATCTAATTCCGGGTGAAACGACAACCCAAGATGATGCCCGGAGATCACAGCAACGGGGGACCCCTTAAATTCTCCAATTACTTGTATATCATCTCCCATTTCAGAGATCTTTGGTGCACGAATCAAAGTTGTGGCAAACTCAATTTCCGTATTTGAATTAAAATGATATTTTACCATTTCTGTGGATGATTCTATTTGACGGCCATAGGCATTTCGGTCCACGCAAATATTAAGGAAACCTAATGGATTAACACGCTCATCTGGCACATCTTTAGCCATCATAATGAGTCCAGCACATGTCCCCATAACGGGGTGGTCCTTCCCAAAATTAATGAGCGGTTGTCGTAAGTCAAAAGAATCAATCAACAATGATAGAGTCGTGGATTCGCCTCCGGGAATCACCAGCCCATCAACTGATTCTAAATCTAGTGGTACTTTCACAGGAACAGATTCAATATTGAGCCTGGAAAAAACACGGTGATGCAGGGCAAAATCGCCCTGTAATTCTAATACGCCGACTTTAATTACCAGCCCCTTTCCTGTAATCTTTCTTCAATAGGAATTTCGGACATATCCAAACCTTTCATGGCTTTTTTGAGACCTGAACTGGCTGCAGCAACTCGTTTTGCATCCTTGTAATGAGTTGTTGCTTCCACAACAGCTTTTGCCCGATTTGAAGGATCATCACTCTTAAAAATCCCGGAGCCCACAAAAACAGACTCGGCGCCAAGCTGCATCATGAGCGACGCATCCGCTGGTGTGGCAATCCCGCCAGCTGCAAAATTTGGAACTGGAAGTTTTCCCAGTTTTGCCACTTGCTGAACTAAGGATAAGGGTGCACCCAAATTCTTTGCTTCGGCTACAAGTTCGTCTTGACCAAGTCGAGTGACTCTTTTGATCTCAGTCATAACGGTTCTCATATGGCGAACCGCTTCTACAATATTCCCACTACCTGCTTCACCTTTGGTGCGGATCATGGCAGCACCTTCCGCGATTCGGCGAAGAGCTTCTCCCAAATTTCTACATCCGCAAACAAAGGGTGCTTTGTAATCATGTTTCCAAATATGGTTATGTTCATCGGCTGGAGTCAAAACTTCACTTTCATCAATGAAATCAATTTCCAGTGTCTCCAGTACTTGCGCTTCAGCAAAATGGCCAATCCTGCATTTTGCCATGACAGGAATAGAGACCTGCGCCTGGATTCCCCGTATCATATCAGGGTCGCTCATCCTTGAAATACCACCATCTTTTCGGATGTCAGCTGGAATTCGTTCCAATGCCATAACAGCGCAAGCGCCCGCATCTTCTGCGATTTTTGCCTGTTCTGCGTTGGTCACATCCATTATAACACCACCTTTCAGCATTTCTGCCAACCCTACCTTTACTTCAAATGTTCCTTTACTCATAAACTATCTCCTCTTTAGTTACGTGCCCAATTCCTTTTATTTTTTCAACTACATTTCTAATAATATCGTCTGGTGTGGATGCACCGGCAGAAATGCCCACTGTTTCACAATTTTCAAACCAGAATGCTTCCATATCATCTGCACAAGTCACCTGATAAGATCTTTTATTTCTTTCCAATGCCAATTGAGTTAATCGTTTTGAATTTGCACTTGTAAATGACCCAATTATGATCATTACTTCGCATTGGGTCGCCAATTCCTTAATTTGCTCATGATTCCGTCGAGTTGGAAAACAAATTGTATTGACAAACCGTAGGTCGAAAACTTTTTGCATGAGTACATTAATGATCTCCTGGACATTCTCGATCATTTGTGTCGATTGGCTAACCACGCCGACTTTTTTCATTTTTCGAAGTGCCTTTGCTTCTTTTACATTGGCAAGTATAATGGGATCCTTTACTTGTGCTGCTATACCCACAACTTCATCATGCCCATGATCGCCAATGATAATTGTTCGCCGACCTTCTGCTTCCAGTTTTTTGATCTCATCGTGAATCTCCGTCACCAACGGGCAAGTGGCGTCAATGATATTCAGGCTTTTATTCTTTGCCTTATCCCATACGCTTGGCGCAGTTCCATGTGCACGAAAAAGAATAGGTCTATCAGACGGAACTTCAACCAATTTATCCACAACTTTCGTACCTGATTTGGAAAGATCTTCCACAACTTTCTCATTATGGACGATGGTACCTAGCATGTAAACCTCTCCGTGATCTTTGGCTGTATCATAAGCAAGATTTACTGCGTCTCTCACACCAAAGCAATAGCCTGCATCCTTTGCCAATAATATTTTCATAAGGATTCGTTCATTTTTTGTCGAATAGAATCAATAGAAGCATTCACAGTTTTTTCTTTTACATCCACTAATGATCCAGAGACCACAGCACCAGCAGCCAAGGCATGTCCGCCTCCACCCAAGGATTTTGCAATGTCATTCACGGTGAATTTCCCTTTGGAGCGAAAATTGATTCGACAACTTTCCACATTTTGCTCAAAGATCATAAGTGCCACCTCTACACCGTGAATCGTACGAACCATATCAGTAAAACCTTCCACATCTGCTTTCGAAGCGTGAGCTAGATCCATCATTTCCTGAGTAATAATAAACCATGCCAAATTACCATCTAATTCGTAATGTAGATTAGTTAAAAGTTCACCCATAAGCCGCATCCGTGACTTGGTGCTATTCTCGTAAACACTTTGATAAATCGTGTGAGTTTCTACGCCAGATTCCACACATTGAATGGCGATCTCGTAGCATTTCTTGTCCGTATTGCTGTATCGAAAACAACCTGTGTCAGTCATAACCGCAGTATAAATCCCTTCAAAACTTTTTTTAGCAATGGGATCCGTCCGAGCAATTTGTAAATAATCGTATACCATACATCCTGTAGCAGCTGCAGATAAGTCCACCACATTATGGGTAAATGGATGCTCATCAGGGTGAGGATGATGGTCTATGTTCAAAGTTTTTAATCCATGTGATTTAATTGCATCTACAATTGTTCTGGTTCGAACAAAATCTCCAACATCAAAAATGATAACCAGATCCACATCTTTAACCCAATTTTCGTGAAAATTCTGGTCATAGCATTCAAATATTTGGTCGGAATTCAAAAATGTATAATATTCAGGTAATGGAGAATAATTGACAATCCTCACATCTTTCCCAATCTCCTTCAAATGGTAATAGAGTCCGCATTCGGCTCCCAAGCCATCACCGTCCGGATTTTCATGTGTTGAGAGCATAATTCGATCCGCAGCGCTTATCACTTCATGCACCTGATACCAGTCTATTGACGTATTATTAAAATTCATATTATTTTTAATGATCCCATTGAGTTTCCTTCGTTCCTTCATCCATTTGGATCTTTCTAGCCAAAACAAACAGATAATCTGACAAGCGGTTCAAATACACTCTGTGAAGATCTGAGTCTTCTTTTGTTTCAGCTAAAGCAACAATATCTCTTTCTGTATTGCGGCAAGCAGTCCTTACAATATGAATTCGGGCTGAAAGTTCCGTTCCTCCTGGCAAAATAAATTCCTCTAAAGGCGCAAGTGATTTATTCAATTTTTCTGTTTCATGCTCAAGCCATTGCAAGCGTTCTGCGTTCAAAAGTTGCAACTCTATCCCGGGCATGGCCAATTCGCCACCAAGGTCAAAGAGGTCCTGTTGGACTCGTTCCAAATCATTCTTAACCGATCTTCCCGCCTCAACCATGGCCCATCCAAGTAATGAATTTAAATGGTCAATTGATCCAATCGCTTGGATACGAATATGAGTTTTGGAAACTCTTCTCCCATCCCCCAGACCGGTTTGGCCTTCATCGCCTGATTTTGTGATCACTTTAGAAACGCGCATTAGAAAAAGAGAAATGATACCAAAATAAAAAGTGGGAACAGGATTGGTAATGCCCATTTAAAAAAATACCCAAAGAAACTGGGCATCTCGATCCCCGATGCTTCAGAAATAGATTTTACCATAAAATTGGGTGCATTTCCGATATAAGTATTGGCCCCCATGAAAACTGCTCCTGCGGAAATGGCTAAAAGAGTGTTTGGCAGATCTTCCATGAGTGTGGTAGCATTACCACCCGCCGTATTAAAAAAGACCAAGTAAGTTGGTGCATTATCCAAAAAACTAGACAAAATTCCTGTTGCCCAGAAATACATGAAATCGATGGGACTTCCGTCTCCATTTGAAACAGAAGAAACAACAGATGCTAATGCACCATGAGTTCCTGCTTTCAGGATGGCGATGGCTGGAATGATTGTTACAAAGATACCCGCGAATAATTTGGCCACTTCGATAATAGGAAACCATGTGTAATCATTAGCGGTGCGTATCTTACGTGATGTCAATATCCAACTGGCATAGGCCAACCCAAGAAGCAATCCATCTCGAACCACGTTTTGTATTTCCAAGCGGATATGAAAAACATCATAATAGATACCTCCCCCATCCCAAAATCCACTTAATAAAACACCTCCGATCACACCTAAAAGTAATAGCAAGTTAAAAGAACCTTCTAAACCGAGTTTATGAGATTCCTCATTTCGATTGGATTCCGGGATAAGCTCATGTCCGAAATAATACTTATCAAACATATAAAATAGTATCAATAAGCAAATAATCATAAACGCCATGGGCTTAAACATAGCTGTGGTGGTCCAAAAGAAATCCACACCTTTTAAAAATCCCAGAAATAGAGGAGGGTCTCCAAGTGGTGTCAAGGAACCACCAATATTTGCTACGAGGAAAATGAAGAATACAATCACATGAACTTTATGCTTTCGGTGAGCATTTGCACGAATTAACGGACGAATTAAAAGCATAGCTGCTCCCGTCGTTCCCATCCAACTTGCCAGTATTGTCCCAATCAGAATGATTAGTGTATTTACGCTGGGTGTCCCGACAAGGGATCCTGTTAAACGTACACCGCCGGAAATTGTAAATAAAGCTAATAGTAAAATGATAAACGGGATATATTCTAAAAATGCCACATGAAGTAGTTCATATAAGGTGATCTCCAAACCTTCCTTCAATAAAAATGGACCGATCAATGAAACAGCCCAGAAAAGAGATACTTTTCCGAAGTGATGATGCCAAAATAAGGGAGCCACTAAAGGGAATACCGCTATGGATAGCAAGATACCAATAAAAGGGATCACCCAAATAATATTTAAGTTCTCTATACTCCCATCTAAATGGGGGACTTCACCATGTGGATCGCCACTGGCCAAGATCAGCGCAGGGACAGCAATCAAAATTAAAGACAGTATCTTATGTTTCATGATGGTTCAATATCAGTTTTACCGAAGTCTTAAAATTACAATATTTCACTTATAGAATGGAACCCTGATCAAATATAATTATATCGGTATTGGAGAACTATTCTCCAGTAATTTCAGGCATGGAAATTTTTCTTGGAATTACAGTTTTTGCTATTGCCATCGTAGGTATGGCTATTGGTGTCATTTTTAATAATAAACCGATATCCGGTTCCTGCGGTGGATTGAATCCCAATGGCAATTGTTCCATTTGTGGTGGAGATCCTCAAAAATGTGAAAATACTGAAGCTGATTCAGTTAGGATATAATTTCGTAAATAGAGTCATCTATCTTCGCGCCAACGGATGTCGCAACACATCTTGATCCATCTTTCTTATCAAGAATCCAAACGGCTTTTATGTCCGAGTTTTCTGTCACTTTTTTTAATCCCGTTTCATAATCCATTACCATTAATGCAGTTGCCCACGCATCTGCTACCATGCAAGAATTTGACAGGACAGTTACGGATAGAACATTTGTCAGGATGGGAATACCGGTTTTTGGATTGATTGTGTGTCCAAGAATTTCACCATCTATGCTAACAAAATTACGGTAATTCCCCGAAGTAGCAATCGCTCCGCCATCCGAATAAACAATTGCAGCGAATGTTTGATTTGACTTATTTCCGCCTGAAGGGTTTTCAATGCCAATTGACCAGTATTTATTTAACTGATTTCGTCCAGAACATTGTACTTCTCCACCAATTTCTACAAAAAAATCCGTGAATCCCTTGGATTGGAGAAAATGGAAAACCTCATCCACGGCATAACCTTTAGCGATAGCATTCAAATCCAGTTTTGTTTCAGGATACTCTTTGATAATAGCTTTCTCAGTAACACTAATTTTTTCATGCCCGGTATAGGATAAGACAGTTTCAATTTGTTTTTGGTCCGGTATCCCAGAATTAGGATCAGGGCCAAAACCCCATATTCCCATAAGATCAAACACTGTGATATCAAAAAACCCATCCGTCTTTTCCGATACATCCAAAGCTGCTTTAACCACCGTCCTAAATGATTCCGAGATCGCGTATGGTTTAGTCGAATGAGTAAGGTTGAATTGGGATATTTCACTATTCGGGTCCCAGGTTGACATTTGCTTATCCAGAGAAAATAAAATGGAATCAATTCCTTTTTTTAAAATTTGAGTATCCATGTTTTTCTCTAATGGAATTGCCTTGATCGAGTAAGTGGTTCCCATGGTTAGACCTGAAAAATGGATCAAGTCTCTTTGTTGACTGCAGCCAATTAAACAGACTAAAAAGCCCAACAATAGTCGGGCTTTTGTAATATTCATCTTATAATAATAATTATCCAAAACTATCGTAGGCAATCATTCCCGGTTCAACACCTAGGCTATCCAGCATCCCTTCAACAGCATTGATCATAGGTGGGGGGCCACACATATAATACTCAACTTCTGTAGGGTCGTCATGTTTTGACAAATACTCATCATGGAGTACTTGGTGGATGAATCCTGTGGAACCCTTCCAATTATCTTCTTCCATAGCATCCGAAAGAGCAACTTGATAATTGAAATTTGAAAACTGATCTGCAAGATCTTTAAAATGGTCGTCATAAAACATTTCTCGAACAGATCGCGCACCATACCAAAATGAAACTTTCCGTCCTGTTTTCAGAGTTTGGAATAAATGAAATAAATGGGACCGCATGGGCGCCATGCCGGCACCACCACCGATGTAAACCATTTCCCTATCCGTTTCCTTGATAAAAAATTCACCATATGGCCCGGAAATAGTAACTTTATCTCCTGGTTTCAAATTAAAGATATAGGAAGATGCCAAACCAGGAGGTACATCATTCCATAGCGGCGGCGGCGGCGTAGCGATCCGAACATTTAACATGATACGGTTCCCTTCGGCTGGATGATTCGCCATAGAAAAGGCACGAAATATCGGCTCATCATTATTAGCAACTAAATTCCAAACTTTATATTTATCCCAATCCGGATGATATTCATCTTCTACATCAAAATCCTTAAATAACAAATTTCTGTATTCTGGAATATCAATCTGGATATATCCACCAGCCTGGAAATTAAGGTTCTCCCCTTCAGGTAAATCCAATACCAATTCTTTGATAAATGTGGCAACGTTCTCATTAGACTTGACAGTGCATTCCCATTTCCGAATACTAAAAATTTCATCAGGAACATGGATATTCATGTCTTCCTTCACCTTTACCTGGCAGGCAAGACGCCAATTTTCCTTTGCTTCGCTGCGACTAATATGACCTGTTTCAGTTGGGAGTATCCCACCACCGCCATCTAAAACCTGACATTTGCACATAGCGCAAGTTCCGCCACCACCACATGCAGATGGAAGATAAATGGTTTCATTTGCTAATGCAGATAATAGTGTCCCGCCAGAACCAACCTTGAATTTTTTATCTTCCTCATCATTCACAGTAATTGTCATTTCACCTTGGGGCAGTAGTTTACTTTCTGCAAAATTAATGATGAGAACCAAAACCAGGATCACTCCGGTAAAAACCCCAATGGTTAAAAGAGTCAATTCCATTAGAGATCAATTCCGGAAAAAGCCATAAATGCCATGGATAAAAGTCCTGTTAGAAGCATGGTGATTCCCAATCCACGAAGTTTGGCAGGTACATTTGAATAGCGCAGACGATGACGAATGGAAGCCATGGAAACGATGGCTAAAAAAAAGCCCATACCAGATCCAAAACCAAATACGGTGGATTCCAATAAAGTATATTCTCTTTCAACCAGAAAAAGGGATCCACCAAGGATTGAACAATTCACTGCGATCAGGGGCAGAAAAATGCCAAGATTGTAGTATAAAGTCGGTGAGAATTTATCCAGGATCATTTCCACTAATTGAACGATGGCAGCGATGACGGCAATAAATACAATAAAATTCAGGAAACTTAAATCCACATCCGGGAAACCAGCCCAAGCCAAAGCACTATCCTGGAGAAAATAATTGTGGATTGCCCAGTTGGCTGGTGCTGTTATTGTCAAAACAAATACCACTGCAAATCCGAGACCAATAGATGTATCAATCTTCTTAGAAATCGCAAGAAATGAACACATGCCAAGAAAATAGGCTAATAGGATATTCTCAACGAACATGGCTTTGGTGGCCAGACTAATATAATGTTCCACGCCTATTCCTCTTCGATGTCCACTGATATCCGGTGGACCCAGACAATTAAGCCTAATATAATGAATGCCCCAGGTGACAACGACATGAGTCCCATATTCTCATATCCGGCAGCATAAGCAGAATCTGGGATGATTTGAAATCCATAAATCGTTCCACTACCCAGTATTTCCCTAAAAAAGGAAACAACAATCAAAATACCACCGTAACCGAGTGCATTTCCTAACCCATCCAAAAAAGATTTACCGGGAGAATTTTGCATAGCAAATGCTTCGGCCCGCCCCATGACAATACAATTGGTAATAATCAATCCCACAAAAACAGTAAGTTGTTTGCTGATATCATAAAAGTATGCTTTAAGGATTTGATCGGTAAAAATTACTAGAGATGCGATGATAGAAAGTTGAACTATGATCCTAACTTTTCCTGGGATCAGATTACGAAGTAAGGAAATCAACGTATTGGAAATAGATAAAACGGCAACTACAGCCAGTGTCATAACCACTGCCGTATCCATTTTCACAGTAACAGCCAAGGCTGAACAGATTCCTAATACCTGGAGTGTAATAGGATTATTTGCACTTAATGGATCTGTGAAAGCCTGTTTAGATTTTTTTTCAAGTAATCCCATTAACTTTGTCTAACCCTTACTTGTTTAAAAAAGGGTTCATATTTTCTAAGATCATCTTTCAAGAAAAACTCCAATCCTTTTCCAGTAATTGTAGCGCCGGAAATACCATCTACTTTATGATAGGCTTCCTGATCATCGGATTCAACCTTCCCTTTAATAACATTAATACCAACCAATTGATCATTTTCATCCACAAATCTTTTTCCAATAAAATTTTGCTGAAACCAGGCCTTGTCCACTTCAGCACCCAACCCCGGTGTTTCACCGTGCTTATAAAATGTGATTCCCTTTACAGTTCGTCCATCTGGCTCAATAGCAAAATATCCAAAAAGTGTCGACCATAATCCTTTACCGGCAATAGGTATTGCATATCCCTCCACATTATTGCCGATTTTTTTCAAATAAATAGGAAGGAATTCAACGTCCTTTTCAGTATCGATTTCTTTAGGATCTTTTTCTGTCATCTGGCCAGAAGCATCTAAAACGACCGCATCAATATTCTCCTGGAACAATTTTTGAATTTCATCTGAAGTCCAGGGTGTTTCTCCTCCAGGCTTAAACCCAAGGGATACCAGAATATTTTTCTTCATATCATTTTCCACATTGGTAACCTGTAGCTCTCTTAACCCGTCTGCCGCTAAAGCAAGAAAAAAACCTAAAACGATGGTCACGATGGATGTGAATCCCAGTGTGTAAAGGTTACTGCGCATAGCGAACCATCCGTCGTTTTATGTTGCCCTGAATCACAAAATAATCAATAAGTGATGCAAAAGCATTCATGAGCAATATTGCCAGCATGGCGCCTTCCGGATAAGCAGGATTGATGGATCGAATAATTACGGTTAACCCGCCAATAAAAATACCGTAAATCCAACGCCCTTTATCCGTATGAGCACCGGTGACAGGTTCTGTGGCCATAAATGCTACGCTAAAGGCAAACCCACCCATGACTAAATGATAATGGGCTGGAAGTGTGAGCATGGTATTGGTAGAACCCGTTATTTCAGCCATGAAATTTGTGAGAGCGGCCATGCCTGTAAGTCCCAAGATTGCACCTGCCATTACTCTCCAAGAAGCAATACCTGTAAGGGCAAGAAACACTGCCCCAACCATAATCCATAAGGTACTGGTTTCACCAATGGAGCCCGGTATCCAACCCATGAACAAATTGATCCAGGAAAAATCAAATTGGGTCACAGAATCAAGAAGGGTAACCGCATCTTGACTCAATTCTGCTGCTGGAACGGCTAATGCTGTGGCGCCGGAATATCCATCCGGTCCAGATGCCCAAACTTTATCACCTGAAATTCGTCCTGGATATGTAAAAAATAAAAATGCACGGGCTACCAGTGCTGGATTAAATATATTCATACCCACTCCGCCAAAAATCTCTTTCCCAATGACAATACCAAAAGTGGTGGCTACGGCAACCTGCCAGAGCGGAATGGTGGGTGGCATAACCAGTGGGATCAAGGCACAGGTAACTAAAAATCCTTCGGAAACAGGATGACGCCGAACGACGGCAAACAGGAGTTCCCAGAATGCACCAGAAGCAAAAGCCACGGCAATGATTGGCAGTATTTTGAAGGCGCCATTCATTAGGTTTTCCTGCAGTGTAGAAGTTTGTCCCAGTGCCACGGCCATTTGATAGCCCACATTCATGGCGCCAAAAATATAACAGGGAATCAAGGCAATTACCACCAAGATCATGACACGTTTTACATCAACACTGTCCCGAATGTGTGGACCGGAATGAGTCCGCTCACCTGTGCTAAAAAGAATGGTATCTGTGGCTTCAAAGATCGGGTATAATTTTTCTAGTTTACCACTTGCTTTAAATGTGGGAGCAATTTTATCTAATATATCTCGGAGCCACTTCATTGTCTATCCTTCCGCTTCCAGCATATTCAACCCATCACGGATTACTTTGCCTACATCAATTTTGCTGGGACAGGAAAAAGAACAAAGCGCAAAATCTTCATCATCACATTCCAACATGCCTAACTGTTCCATCTCTTCGATATCATGGGCCAGGATGGCACGATAAAGGGCATTGGGATATACATCCATGGGCAGGACATTCTCCCAGGAATTGATGGGCACTATGGCTCGGAGTTCACCATTTTGGGCTGTATTAAAATTAAAAAGCTTTTCACCAAAAGTTAGAAAAGTATTGGTGATGCTGTATTTTGATTTGCTATTCCCAACCGCCAACATACCCATAAAAGGTCTGTCAACAGTATCCAAAACAATACTTACAGATGAATCATAAAATCCCAGGAAATTATCTACTTCTACAGTTTGTCCTGTTAGAACATTTCCAGAAATCAATCTTGTCGGTTCACTTAAATCTTGGTTTAGGATCAGGGAACCAATCCTTGCACCAACTTTTGCAGAAACAGTCTGGGGATTTGTTGCTCCAGGGCCGGCAATGGTTACAAGAATATCTGGGCTATACGATCCATTTAAAAAAAGTTTTCCAAGTGTAATGACATGCTGAGCATTTACACTCCAAATTATTTCACCAGGCTTGATAGGTTTTGATTGATGAATCTGGATGCCCACATTTCCTGCAGGATGGGGACCGGATATGGTCTGAACTTCAGCATGCTGAAGTTCCATCGCTTTCTTTGATGTAACCACAACATTTCCGTCCGTGAGTTTTGATAAAGCTGTTACTCCGGCCTGGAATGCTGCCTTTTCAGATTCAATTACAGGGTCCAGGTCAACGGATAAGGGCGCCGTATTTACGGCTGAAATAAAAATATCTCTCGGAAAATCATTCGGATTCGCCACTTTGTTGAATGGTCGCTGACGGATCAGGGGGAAAAGGTTCGCTTCTAATATTCTATTTAATATCGTGGTGCGATTTGCTGATGTTAATTGTTCGGATGTAAAGACTTGTCCTTGAATAGACTCAGACCCATCAACCTTGAT
>JABHKE010000031.1 GCA_018692355.1 Fidelibacterota bacterium | reverse complement strand
TGCCCAGATCCTTCGAGATACACGACGCTTATCCAAATCCCTTCAATCCGGTAACCATGATCAACTTCGACATTCCTTTGGCAGGCAATGTCAATGTGACTATTTTCAATCTGCTGGGTGAAAAAGTGGCAACCCTAGTTGATGGTAAAATGACTGCCGGGTGGAAACGCATCCCCTGGAATGCCCGTAATCTGCCCTCAGGAATATATTTCTACCGGGTCCGCTATGACCGCCAGATATTTACAAATAAATTGATGTATCTCAAATAATCCCTACCTCCCCCCTTTTTTGATTTATAAGCGAGCAAAGAGGAAGGAATTGATTTCCTTCCTCTTTGTGTTAATTACAACTTTATTACTAAGGCCTATATCGGCACAGAATATTTACAAATTTATGCGATTTCAGTTCGGTAAAACGGATTTTGATCATTTCACAAAAAATGAATTGCTGAAACCACAAAATTCATTGACACTTGACCGCGATTACAACGATTATATCCGCGTGTTTGAAAAGCACCGAAAGTTAATTAGTAGTTCAGGCTTTTTTAACCAGGTCAACTATACGTACATCAAGCCTAAAAACAGCTGGCAATATGGTTTCACGGTTAACATGGGCAATGCTAAAAACGAATTCAATAATCAAAAATCCACAGCATCATTAACTGGAATTAATAATTATACTTCCCGCCATTGGGCGCTGTCCATAGCCGTCAGTGATGGGATAGCACTCTGGGGAGCAGGTGTCAAATTTCAATCCATTGAAAACAACATCCCGATTCAGATAAATTCTTTTCCGGTTTCAAGAAATCAGGTAATGAACCAGTATTTTCTCGATTATCTCGAGCCCAGTTTTGGAACAAATATTATATTTAAGGAAAATATTAAATTACTACAACCAATTCTTTTTTCTTCAGTCCCGCTAAATAAATCAACTTTATTAGCCCTTTCATTTTCGCAATCGCGGCACGCACTGTTCCAACAACTCAGATATTCTAATAATTCGAATATCCTTCAATTAACCGGCAGCCGCAAAATAAATTTTGATGGAACAATAATATCCAATTCCACCGATATTACTTTAACGAACAACAAATGGCACATTACTCCTCGATTGGTTATCCACAACAGTAGTCTAAATCTGGATGTAAAAAATATATTACCGGTCGATAATACGCTCGATCTCCCGGATCTGGGCTGGCTGACTGGCACACGTCGTGGCTTTAACATTGGCTATACTTTTACCAACGGGATTTTGGATCATCAAATTAATTTTGGATTTATGACAGTGTCCGCTGCAGCCAATATCTCTACGCCGGTACTTGGTCGTGAGATATTGCCAATTGCCCATGGCGTTCAAGCAGATCTGGCCGGCAAGGCGAAGACGCAACATCTTAGCCTGTCAAAAATCTGGCAGTACGCAAATGTATTTATCACTGGCAATCTTGGTTATTCCCATGCGTATTACGACCATACAATCAAAGGTGACGCTATAATAGAATTTGGTTTAACCTCCGTTCCGGTGGATGCACCATTACAGTATCATTTATATCTCGGTGAATTAGCAGTGCAAACCGTCTACAAATTAAACCAATATAGCATTGGCTATCGATTTCGGCAGTATTTACCCTATTTAAAAAGAATCGATGACAGCCCAATTAATTTTAAACCAGAAGTGAAAGAACCGGATTATAAGACCCGTGGTGGCGGGCAGCACCGCTTTACGATAGTATATAATTTTAATTCAATATTTTGATATAACATACCAATATAATGAAGATTATACTATTCTAACCTAACCAATGGGAAGGGCTGTTAATCCTGTTACAAAAACCAACTGGAAATGTACTGGCATTGAACTCGATATAAATGTACCGCAGCAAGAGGCGCTTGATAAAGTACGGGGAGTATCCAAAGAATCATGGATTCAACTTTATAATATGATGCCATAGAATTCTGTCCTTTCCACTTGGTTTTTGGTGCGGAAAGCATAATAATTATTAATATTCTAATCTTCACATCCTCCCAATAACAAAAAACCCCACGGATGTAAAGCGTGTCCCTTATTTGGGTTTATTTGACTTTGATTGAGAATATATGATAAATAAGAAGCCCCACCGTTTGATGGGGCTTCTTGACAGAGAACTGTGGTTTCTCGAGTGTCGGGGTAGAGAGATTCGAACTCCCGATCTCCTGCTCCCAAAGCAGGCGCGTTATTGATGAGAAAGGCATACGCAATGTATAAGGAGAAAGGCCATTCACATAAAACGATTTTTTGGACGAATTTAATTTGATACAATGTTCCAGATGTTGGCGGACTGCCTACAGGTTAATTGATCCTTGTCCCTTCATCGTGCTGAATGATATAAGTTTTCCCACCTGCTTTTTCAATAGCTTCTGCAACCTGTTCCGGATTGTTGGGCGCATAAACAAACATACAACCACCACCACCAGAACCATTAATTTTTCCGCCCAAAGCACCGGCATTTGATGCAGCATCCATCATGGTTTCAATTTTCGGTGTGCTGACTTGAAGTACATCACGCAGAACTTGGTGATGATCTGATAATAACTGACCAATTGATTCATGGTTCGGTTCTTCCTTTTCTAATTCCGAGAGTGCCCTTTTTAACAACTCCCTATTTTTAAGAGTGCCTTTATACAATTCAATTTCACTTGCATTCAAGTCTGAAATATCAGCACCTTCACCCAACGTGTGAATTGTAGATGTTGGGTTTTTCATTTTTAATTTTTGGGTGATCTCCAGCCGTGAATTACGGCATCGGCTCAAAATCCCCATTGTATCTTTGGGCTCACAGGAATCTCCCAAAACAAAAGTCCCCAGATTTGGATTTAAAGATTCAATGGTAATGTCCGGTTCGGACTGTATATATATCAAATACCCCATGGCCGTAGAATACTGATCCATCATTCCTCCTGGTTCATTGAATTCTTCCACCTCTGTTTTATAAGCTAATTCACCAATCTTTTGCTGATCCCAATTTTGTCGCACATCAGCAATTTGGGATAAAAAGTGG
>JABHKE010000143.1 GCA_018692355.1 Fidelibacterota bacterium | reverse complement strand
GACGGAAAGATGAAAATAATCATCCATTAGCCCAAATAGACCAATGATCATTCCTGAAACAAAAATAGCCCAAATATGAGCGTCACCCCACATTTTTGTTAACAGGATCATAACAATCATCGTATCCATTAACACGACACCTCCTGTGAGCGGAATTGGATTTTGATGCTTTTTATGATCGGCGCTACCAGGAATATCCATAAGCCCAACTTTAGGTGCAATTTTGAGACTTATTTGGGCCAGACCAAAACCAAGTACAATGCTGCCAATGAGCAAAAGCATTATGTATTCAAGTTGATGCAAATTTTGCATTTATCTATTTAGTAAATATTTTATTTCAGTTAATATCAGTTTACTAAAAATAATGAAGAAATAAATAAAATTAAAAGCTGGTGAATAGTCTCGAAAAAAATATTTAATGTACAGTTTGTAGTAGGAACGGTGCCATTCAAAAATGTTCTTGAACGGGAATGAACTTGTACCGCCTGCACCACCAATATGATTTATAATAGACTTAGAATAATAAACAATCTTCCATCCTTTATTCTTTGCCCGGAAACAATAATCAGAATCTTCCTGATATATAACAAATCGTTCATCTAGAAATCCAATTTCGTCAAAAACATCTTTTCTGATGACGGAACAAGATCCGGATATAGCTTCTACTTCATTGACTTCATTTTCATCCAAATGATTTAGATGGTAACCTGTAAAATTTTTATTATTGGGATACTTATTAGATAATCCTAAAAAATAAGAAAATACAGCTTGGGGTCGAGGAATTCCACGTCGGCATGATTTTTGAAATGTTCCATCAGCATTCAAAACCTTCGGACCACAAATACCAATGGATGAATCTGTTTCCATGAAATTAATTAACTTTTTGAGAGCATTAGGCTCGCAGGTCGAATCAGGATTTAATAATATTACAAACTCTCCACTTGCATAACCCATAGCCTGGTTCATGGCACGGGTATAACCTTCATTTCTTTTATTTTCAATTAGTGTTGTTTCTGGGAAATTGGATTGGATGTAACTGTTCGACCCGTCCCAGGAATGATTATCGACCACAATCGTTTCAAATGGAATATCACCGAGCGTGTCTTTTAAGGATGAAAGGCATGGACCCAAATGCTTCCTTGCATTCAGGTTCACAATGCAAATAGATGCTTTCATTCAGTTTTTAGATCCAGCCGAAGATTTTCCAGATCCGGAGTCGCCATACCATCCAAATTGCTTCATACATTATAGCCCTCGACATTTTGGACTCACCAATCGTACGATCCGTGAAAATAATCGGTTTTTCCTTGATACGAGCCTTCTTCCGCCAAGCACGAAAATTCATCTCTATCTGGAAAGAATATCCTTGGGACCTAACTTTATCTAATTGGATTTTTTCTAATAATGTCCCACGCCAGGCTTTAAATCCGCCCGTACCATCATTAATCGGCATTCCCGTAATGGTTCTGGAATACATATTGGCGCCATAACTTAAGATTAGGCGACGTATAGGCCAATTAACAACACTTACGCCATCCACATAACGGCTACCAATGATAAGATCATTTTCTTTTAATTCCTCCACAAGCTTAGGAACGTCTTTGGGATCATGAGACAGATCAGCATCCATTTGGACAATGGCTTCATATCCATTTTTAAGAGCCCATTTGAATCCAAACAAATAGGCTGTACCCAAGCCCGCCTTCCCCGGGCGTTCTTCTATAAATAGGTTGGTGTATTTTTGTTGTAATTCTTTAACGATTGTGGCCGTTCCATCCGGTGAATTATCATCAACAACAAGTAAATGGTAATTCGGATTAGGACCTAAAACCTGTTCTACGAGACTTTCGATATTTTTCGATTCGTTATAGGACGGCGAGATGATAAGCGTTTTCATTTTGCGTTTTTTTCTAAAATGGCATCCAGACAATCGTCAATTGATGGTGGAACTACATCCAAGACTTCAATCAACTTATCGGATTTTAAACCCGATTTCAAGGGCCTTGGGGCCGGCTGGTTTAATTCTGTAGTAATGATTGGTTTGATCAATTTTGAATTCAATTCAAATTTTTCTGCGATCTTTATAGCAAAATCAAAGCGATTTAAATAATCTGCATCGCCCCAGTGAACAATGCCGGATAAATCATTCTCTATACATAGTGATATAATGTCCGCCATGGATTTTGTCCACGTAGGATTATTGTATTGATCATTCACAACCCGGATCTCTTGCCCATCTTTTAAGGAATTTACCACCCAATTTAAAAAACTGGCATCTGTATTGGATGAATCCCCGTAAATGACATTTCCGCGAATAATAAGGTAATTTTGATCATGATTGAGGAGAATACGTTCAGCAGCCAGTTTAGTTTCACCGTAAACAGATATAGGGCAAACTGTATCAAGTTCCGAATAAGGGCCATTTTTACCATCAAAAACGTAATCGGTGGACAAATGTATGATCTTCCCTTTAAATGAATCACATAGATGTTGAACGCCGGCAATATTGATCTCTTTTGCAAGTTTCGGATTTAATTGACAATCATCGACACCTGTCATTGCAGCCAAATGAATAACGACATCCGGTTCTGTGGCATCAATGACATCTTTGAAATGTATCTGGTTCAATATATCCAGAATTATCCCCTGACCATCATGCGGAATAGATCGCCCAGTCCGAATGATTTTAGAATCCTTTGATAAACGTTTGGAAACGGCAGAGCCCAATTGCCCAAAAGCTCCTGTGATTAATATTCTCATGATTGTGATATTGAAAAAGTTTTGATTATCAGATCCAATTGTCGCATAAAAATAGATTTATCTCTTCCGGGTCGATGAATCAAATAATTCAAATGATAGGTTCGGTTATTATTTTCGTTATAAAAAACATAGGACCGGAATGGACCGCCTTTCGATTCCTTCGTATCAATCGTTTCCCAAATACCCTGTGCTCTCCAGGCTTGATGATCTTTATAGGACGATTTTTTCATTTCAAATTTATAATCATTAAACTGGATATTCCCATAATGTGACGAAGGCCATGACCAAATATAATCGCCAGCTTTTAATTCATCATCCACAAGATTTCCTTCTTCCCATCCAATTCCGATCCACTGGAATGGCATTTCTTTCCCAACCCACACAAATTGCGAATCCTTACTGGCTCGAATAATTTCCCATCCCCAAGGGATTTTAAGAGACCATCCAAATTCCGTTTCCAACGAATCTTCCAATTTTTTATTCCGATCATCTCCAAAAATATATCGACTTTGCCGATCCACAAACTGATCAAAAAACTGTTTTCGGATAAAATTCTTTTTGGATTTTACCGTTTCCATTAGTTGTTCTTCTGACCCAGCATTGATGACCATAAATAATTGTTTAAGCGCATTTACATCTTTTGAAAGGATTACAGGATCAGCAAATTCAGTATCTGCAAATTGATCCGGCGGGAGTAACCTTTTTACCAATTGATAACCAGAGTTTCCGGGATCTCTGGCTATTGCTGCAACCACAACTTGTGCCTGGGTTTTCAAATTATTGTATGTTTCAGGATCTGAGAATTTTAAATAATATAATGGTTCGGGTTCTGGGGTGTAAATCGTATCTGTGAAAATGGCTGTTAAAAATTTACGTATGTCTTTTTTATCTAATTCCGAACAAATAACTCGTATTTCATTATCAGAACCCAAAGCTTCTCGCCTTGTTTCACATCCCACTAAAAAGAGAAGACTTCCAATAAAAATGGATAGATTAAGTTTTTGATAAAATTCCATCGTTAAAATTAGGGTTGATTCTCTTTTAAATCTACAATCGAGAGATCCATTTTATATGGAGTTTCCCATTTGATAACCCTTGACCAAATGCTAGTGCATATTGCACCTTGATTAAAGATTTCTCATTTAATTGTGTCAAGCCAAAACCATATCCGATCTTTTTATTTTCAATGATTACTAAACGCTTAGACCCTACATCTAAAAACAAATTAGTTTGAAAGCCTTGGCCAGGTTGGAACGCTGCTTCAAATGTTGCAATTTGAAATTGTGTCGCAGCAAAGGATTGTTCACGAAATCCTCTTAGTGTTGAATTACCACCAAACAGCACATATCTGCTTTTTGGTATGTCAGAATCAAATCCATGGATTCCATGGCCCATCCACCTGATCAATCCATGTACATTTTTTGTGAAGGGGTGCAAATATTGAAAATTGGCATCGCTTTTTAAGAATCCGTTTTCACTTTGGAGTCCTGCATCTATCGAAGAAGTGATTTTTGTCCCTTGAGTAGGTAAGAATCGCTTATTTCTTGTATCTTTGGATGAAGAAAAAGAAAATGCCCGGAATCGGATCTTTTCATACCCATTTAATTCACCTTTTTCTGTGGAGTGTGTTTTCCCTGAAGAATATCCCACATTAATTTGATTCAACATGGGTACAGTGATCTGCAGCATGGATTTGGTTTCAATCACAGAATACAATCCACCAACAACCTCGTGATGATAAGTCAAATGCGTACCCACTTCCCAACCGAATGGATGGGGTTCCATAATCTCGAATTGAATGATCTGAGATAAAGAATCGGTACGATTCCAATACAGATCAAGAATGCCAGCAGTTTGGATCAGGTTTTCAAGATGAAGGTCAATTTGACCCTGTATCTCCCAATTATTGTTTTCGTTACTCATACCAAAAATTCCAGAAAAATAACTCTCGAATTCAGGTGTAAAATGAATGGTGGCTCCCAAATTGTTATTCAATAAACCAAATTCATAAGCAGGTTTTTGTCGGATGAAATAATAACGCTGAACCAATGTTTCTCCCACTTCATTAAAACCAATTCCAATCGGTTCAATAATGAATGGATTTGAAATCTGATTCATCACGTTTGTTCGAATTTCATCTGCACCAGAAATGATTAACGTATCCACTAAAGTTGATTTATCAATGCTATGATATTTTGAATGGTTAGGATCAATCGAAAATGAATGCAGTCGATATTCCAAAGATAAGCTTTTTTCACGATTCATCATTTGGGAAAGAGAATCTGTCACCGTATCGAAATCAATAGATAGGATGTCTATATCCTTTTCTTGTCCAAAGAGAGACCCCACTAAAATGATAATTTTCATTTTAGATATGTGCACGAATCTCTCCTCGAAAGGTGATAAAATTGTCGTATCTACTGTCATCAATTGTATTTAATGTAAAGATCATTGAAACGGATCGATTTAAAAAATATTGGAGACGTGTGTTGGAGCGAAAACTTGTCCCCACTGGGAATCCGTTCAAAGCTTCAGGTGGTAGGTATGGCAATTTGTTTTTTTCTGCCGCATTGACCCAACTAATTTGAGATTGAAAACGACCGGTTTTTTTAAAAAAGAAACGCCCATTCAATAATAATCCATAAGCTTGACTAGAAAATGGTTTTCCTTGTTGGTTGCCGGAATCAAAACCACCCATCAAGCCAAGATCAAAATCCAGAGACTCGCTCAATTTAACTTGGAGTTGAATTTCATTCCACCAGCCTTTCACATCTCTGTTTCTCAAATTTGAAACAGTGGATTCCACATATTTTTTCCTGAATTGTCCACTGTTTTTAATCGTAATTAATGGTGAAAGTGTTTGATTTATTTCCAGACCAAACTCGTTAGATTGATCTACGTCATTTCCCCTTGGGTCCAATCCATTTAATGCTTGTTGATTATCTATCCAACTTCTGAATCGGTTTTTTCCATAATAGATCATTTCCAACCTGGAATTCAGTCTTGACAGAGTGGCTAAAGAATCAGTTATATTGGGTTGCATTAATTTTTTGATTTCTATTCCTGATCCTCGATAATCCAAACGATTATTTCCTCGAATTGTTATATTCGGGAATCCCGATATTTTTCCTAGGTCAATGGTAAACTTTTGCGATCCTTCAATAACTGTATTCGGGTCCCGTTTTCCAGTTGGTATTGTGTAAGAAATAAACGCACCATTAGGATCGGAAATGTAAGTATTGAAAATGGGATCATAGCGATATTGCCCCAATCCCACACCTACTGAATCATAAACAATGGCTCGTTTTTCTAAAAACGATTCTTCTGTTTTAGCTTGTAATTCCCATTGGATAGGTTTGTGATCCTGTTTAAATCCAAGGAGAACTTTTGCTAAAGAATAATCGGTTGTTGTGCTGTTGTCTTCAAAAGATTTTACCCGTTTTTTGAAAATAATATCCTGTTTCCATCCTGAACGTGATTCTGATCTATAATTCATAAAACCAATAAAATCGTCGGAGTCAGTTTCCCATAATAAAGAGTCTTGAAATGATTCATCTTTTCTCAGATCTATACCTGTTTCTATAGCTGTCATCTTGTTTTTAATTTGAAGCCCTGCACCCATATTTTGGAATCGTTTTAACTTAGTTTCCTCTTCACGTAATTGAGTTATGAATAGATTTATCTTAGAAAAATGGATTTGCATTCTTCCTTGTGATCTCGTGTATGCACCAATTCGTTTTTTGATAGATACATAATTGAAAAATGAATTATCAAACCTTGGATGAAAAATTTGCTGAACAATATTTAACCTTGAACGATTATTATTGGAATCCACTTTTAATTCTGCTAGTTCTATATTTGTTGAACCGAAATTCTGAAAGATCATTTCTGATGTGATCTTTGATTCTTCTACTCCATTTGATTGTGCAGAATCCAAATTCCACAGGCGCTGCTGCATGACATCATTTTCTTGTCCCAGAGCAAAATAATCATTGCTTCGATACCAATTAGAAATTGCCGCAGTCCATATAGCCGGTCCAAAAACAAGAGTATCAATGGAAATATCTATTTTTCTAGAAAAGCCTTCTTTCTTTTCCTGCTGGATCGCCATGGTATTTTGGTTCAATCCTGATCCCATCAATTGACTGGAGATGTTCATATAATTTCCTATACTAATATCTCCTCCTACAAATCCAAATTGATGCAATTTTGGACCATGTATGGTGCGAAATGGACTATATCTATCTGTATTGTTATTAAAGTCTGTTTCAGGTTTATTAAATTCATAAAATATTCGTCCTGTGCCTGATATTTTTCTTATATATTCACCATCAGGATCAAATTGGAAAGTGATTGCATACCTTGGCTGGTTCTCTTCATCAGGTGAATATTCATATCTTTGTCCTGTAAATATATAATCACCATCATCATCTGGAATTTCTGTGCTAATTTGAATATTCCCAGATTCGGTAGCAGATAATGAATCTTGAATATCCTGACTCCAGTCATTTTTTTTGAATTGATCAGATTCCTTGAAAAATCCAAATGTTAAAAAACTGGATTTTCCAAAATTTCTTTTTAGAGAACCACCAGAGAACCCTTTTTGGTATTCGAAATCTGAATATTGATACTCAATGAATAAATCAGAATCTGCATGAATAAGAACTTTGGGTGTAAAATGAATTTCTCCCAATGAATAATCGATGGTGTAATCGTGATTTTGTCCACGTATTAATTTTATTCCATCCACCCATACTTTTTCTGTCCCGGATAAAACAATTATATCCCTGTTCCCATTACTACCTATTAATTGATAGGGGCCCTGTTTTCCATCTCTTCCTTTGATTTCCAGGGTTGTATAATTTCCTTTTGATCCAGCATAAACCCCCGATCCACTCCATTGACCTTTCTTATAGTGATTCTTTAACCCAACAAGTTTTCTATTAATATTATTACTGTTACTAATTTTTTTTTCATAAATAATATCACCGGCATCAACAGAATAGTTAGGATGTGTAACCATGAGATAAACCTGGTCTAATTCTTCTAATTCTCGTGTAGTTCCCTCTGGCTGGATCGGTAAATCCTGGTCTGTGAGAATACCACTCACCATCATATTTTTTGTCAACTTTCCATTTAATTGCATTTGCAGGCCGCCTGTAAAATCAGAACCACCTAAGGGTGAAACCGATAATTGCCGGAAAATACTACCTGAAGAATAAATATTAGATTCACTATCTGAATTCCCAGAATAAAGTTGTTCTTTTTTAGATAAGATTTCGATGTTTTCCAAATTCAGCTTTGGTAAAGATCTCCATCTTGGCCCTACTGAAAGCGGTAAGCCATTTGTTAAATAATCATAGCTTATTACTATAGGAAAGTTGGGATCCGTATTTGGCAATATCAGAATCCCTTCAATAGCTTGGATTTTTTTTACAAGTATGGGTGCTCCACCCTGTAAAACCAATACTGATGATTCCAGTATGAAAGGATGTGTGAGTTGAATGGAATTTTCATCAGATATATTATAAATCGTATCAACTTTAGAAGAGACCTGTGCCGAGGTGGAACAGTAAAAACAGATGGAAAGACAAGCGAAGAACTTGACTTTATTTGACATCCAAAATAAGAATATGATCCTTTGCAAGAACAGCGATGGATCGGTTCATAGACGCCATATCTTCAATAGGAACACTTGCACCTGGGATAGAAACTTTTTTTTGTGAGTGAATAGATATCCCTGCTCCCATACGATTAAATACAAACCAATCGTCGCGTACTGCAATTAAAAAAACTGCATTTTCAATAGTTGATGGAAATGATATTTTTTTTCGACCATTCTGACTGAAAATATGAATCATTCCATCACAACCTAGAATTGCCATTTCACCTTCTTGATTAATTTGCATTTCCGCCATACAAAATACTGATCCAAATTCTTTTGATAAATTCACTATTGGTGTGGGATCCAATTCACCTTTATCAAACAAAAATATACTGTTGTAATCTCTTGAATAAAGGTAGAGTCTTCCCCAAGGATCCAGTGCTGCTTTTTCTGGAAAAATGCGTCGATTCAAATCAATAGTTTGAACTGGATTTAATCGAAAATCCAATTGCACAATTTCATTTTCCAAGCGATCCACCAGCAGAATCCCCTGCGGTGAAATACCCATCCAGACTAAGTCTTCATATCCTGAAATATTTTGTCCAACCCCACTGGATAGGTTCACATCTCCGAAAGCATCTAATTCAAGTAATTCACGTTTATACTGATCAAACAACAGGAATCGATTTGCGATAGTCCAACTCACTTTGGTTGGTTTTATATCTAATAGATGTATTTTTTCAGGAAATGGGCGGTATTCAGCGATGGACAGGTTGACTTGCCCGCTACATAGGGTTATGGAAAGTAATATAAAAAGAAAATATTTATGCAGGTTATGATTCACGCTTAGGTAAGGGATTTATTAGGAAATATGACCCAATGATTATCATGATCATGGAAATGATCTGGGAACCGGAAAAAATTTCGAAAAGATACTTTTCATTTGTGCGAATAAATTCAATTGCAAAGCGTTCAACACCAGCAAGAATTAAATATAAAAAGAATAAACTCCCTGCAATTTTCACACTATTCCGACGGGACCAGAGAAAATAAAAAATTGCCACCGTCAATGTAAATTCGTACAACTGCGTGGGATGGACGGGCAGAACTCCAGGGACAAACCCTGAAATATCAATCCAAGGGTAATAGGTAGAAAAAACTTGGGAAGTGCTTGGAGGCAACCCATCTGGAAATGAAACCGCCCAGGGAAGATGAGTGGGGATGCCATAATCATCGCCCACAAGAAAACAGCCAATGCGACCGATTCCGTAACCCAAGATTAAGAGAGGTGCTACAATATCAGCAAAAATGAGCCATGGGAGATTGTTTTTTTGTAGCACTATTGTTACAGCAAAGGTTCCTCCCATAAGTCCACCAAGAAAAACCAGCCCTGAACCGCTAAAAATCATACCCATAGGATTATCGATTACCTGATCAAGATTTTCTAATAAATAATAGATTTTGGATCCAAGGACACCACCAATGGCAGCCCAAAAAACCATATCAGATGCTAACTTTTCATCATGCCCCATCCGTTTCAAATCATGATTCAGTAAAAAGTAAGTGCTGTAAAAAGCCACCACGAGCATAAATCCAAATGAATATATTTTTATGGGGCCTATTTCTAGTAAGACAGGAAACATTAAAATTTTTCTCCACACCCTGAACAGAAATTATCCAATCGGGTTTGTTTTTGTCCACAATTGTGACAAGTTAAAGAATTTGTTTTACCATTTTGATAAACCATCATTATGAAAGCAATGAATAGTGTAACAACCAATAAAGCTACCAGGGATTCCCAAATATAGAGTTTATAGCGCTTGATCTTCTTGTTTATGGGCTGCTGCTTAGGAGGAGCGTCCTTTTGCGATAAGGTCATGAGTTCAGCAAGGGCACTACGGGTTGTTAATCCACGAGAATTTGAATAAGAAATTGAAATTAGTTTAGTCTCATTTTCCAAAATATTTTTCCATTGGATTGAATGGATTGTTTGACCGTGTGCATCTTGTATTTTTTCGCCTTGAAAACCAGAATACTCAAAATTTTCCGCAGGAAGGGGTTCTTGAATCTCAAAATTAAATTCACCAATCATTTCAGAAAATGAAAGGTAATATTCGAAGTGACGATCTCCCGGTTTTGGAAACTTTGTTGAATTGATCATAAAAGCAAACTCATTCAAATCAGGTGAAACTTCCACCCATTTGAGATCCTTTATTAATCGTGCTGGGATTGGAATAAAATCCAATTCACCGTTAGAATTACTCTTAATCAGAGAAACAGAGTCCACATCTAATGGTACGGTAAAAAGAAATGCCGTTTTTTGTGTGTCGTCTGCTCGATGTCCGCTAAATAAAATAGTGACATTATTTTGGTCATATTCAGGGATTATGGACATACGGCCATGACTCAAATCTCCTTTTAAGTTAACGACCCCGAGGATAACTAAAATAAATGTAGAATATTTCATGGTAAAATTTAAAGAGAGTTTTCTTATTGTGTTGTCATTCTTGTAAGCACAATAAGATCATAGACTGCATGGGACCATGCTGTGATTCCAAACCCACGCAAAAAATATAGCGTTCCCAGTGCTATTCCTGCTAAAAACCGGACCATGAAAATATTAAAAGAGAAAAAATCACCATATTCACCAATAAAATGAAATGATGAAAAAATACCTGCAGCAATAACCATGGCTGCCCAATTTCTTGTTTTATCCGACCATTGGAATATAAAACCCAAAATGACCGATATGCCGGCTATCAACAGAACACGAAATAAAAACTCTTCGTAGATTCCAGCTCCAACTGCAAGAGTTACTTGTTGGACTAACATAGAGCCAGTTGGATTCATCAAGAGTAAATAGACATTGGTCATTAAAAAATAGATTAGCACCGACCATCCAACACTCTCCACCATCATCAGTAAAAAATAATCGCTATGAATCTGAGTCTCTTCCCAGTACTTACGCTGAAGAATAAATGCAATGATAAATCCAATGAAAAATATTACTCCTACCCAATATAACCCCGTTATCCCAAATGTTGCCAGGATCTGACGCATCAATGCATCAGCGCCATTACGCAGAACAAACATATCATCAGATGATGTGAGAAAAATCCCAATTTCGTAAATAAGGAATAATGGAACCGTAAAAAGAAAGCTATAAAGCGGAGAACGTGTGGATAGCCAGTAAGAATTCATTCATTTAGTCGTTATCTATCTGTAAAACAGCCAAAAGCGCTTCCTGGGGTATCTCAACCTTACCGATCATTTTCATGCGCTTTTTGCCCTTCTTTTGCTTTTCCCAGAGCTTACGTTTCCGTGTGATATCACCTCCATAACATTTGGCAGTAACATTTTTCTTAAGTGCTTTTACAGTTGTTCGTGCAATGATGCGATTATTCAATGCTGCCTGAATCGCTACTTCGAACATTTGTCTTGGAATTAATTCTTTCAACTTACTGCATAAAGCCACACCACGTTGATATGCATCATCTGCATGGCAAATGGTGGACAATGCATCCACTGAGTCACTGTGTATAAGGATATCCAATTTCTGTAGTTGAGCTTTTTCGAATTCCTTGAATTCATAATCAAAAGATGCATACCCGCTGGAAATGGATTTCAGTTTATCATAATAATCAAAAATGATCTCGCCTAGAGGTAGGTCATAATGTAATTGGGCTTTTTCCGGTGATAGATATTGCGTATTTTTATAAATACCTCGTTTTTTCTGACACAAGGTCATAATACTACCAATGTATTTTTTTGGAGTCAAGATTTCAGCAGAAACTATGGGCTCTAGGATTGCCTCGATATCTCCAATTGGCGGCATTTTTGCTGGCGTATCTACTTGCACTTTTTCTCCACTTCGCAATAATACTTGATAAACTACATTCGGTGTGGTGGTGACAAGATCTAAATTGAATTCCCGCTCTAAACGTTCCTGGATGATCTCCATGTGGAGTAATCCCAAAAAGCCGCAGCGAAATCCAAATCCCAATGCCTGACTGGTCTCAGGTGTAAATTCGAGCGATGCATCATTGAGTTGGAGTTTCTCTAGTGCCCGCCGCAATTGCTCATAATCATCTGCTTCGGCTGGGTAAAGTCCTGAAAAAACCATGGGCTTAATCTTTTTATATCCGGGTAATTGTTCTTCTGCTTTATTTTCCTTTACAGTGATGGTATCTCCCGGCTCGATGTGCCCCATATCTCGAATACTGGCTACAACATAGCCCACATCACCGGCTCGAAGTTCTTTTGTTTTCACTTTTTCTAAAACAAAATGACCAGTTTCTATGATCTCATATTCGCGATCATGCGTAAAGAATTGAGCTGTCATTCCTTTTTTTAATACGCCATCAAATACACGGACATAAGGAATGGCACCTTTGTAATTATCATACATCGAATCAAAAATCAGTGCACGGGATTTTTGCTCTGAATTATCTTTTGGGGGATCGATTCGATTAATAATAACATTGAAAATATCCTGGATACCAATCCCACTTTTTGAACTGGCTTCGATGATATCATTCTCGTCACAACCGATTAATTCCACCATCTGCATTTTTACATCATCTATCATTGCAGATTGGAGGTCGACCTTATTAATAATTGGGATCAAGGTGAGATTATTTTCGATTGCGAGATAGGTATTGGATACGGTTTGTGCCTCTACGCCTTGCGCTGCATCAACAAGCAACAAAGCACCTTCACAAGCAGCCAATGAACGGGATACTTCATAGGAAAAATCCACGTGTCCCGGTGTATCAATTAAATTCAATACATAAGTGACACCATCATGGTGTTCATATTCCATGCGAATGGGGTGACTTTTGATAGTTATTCCTCGTTCCCGCTCCAAATCCATACTATCCAATACCTGGGCTTTCATCTCTTTTTTAGACAAGGTATTCGTTTCTTCCAACAGGCGATCTGCAAGCGTGGATTTACCGTGATCGATGTGAGCTATAATACAAAAATTGCGAATATGAGCCGTTTTCATCTGCGTAAATTACAGAGCAAAGGGCTGGGTTTATAGAGAGAAAATAAACCTACTCAAAGGAATAATGCTTCCGAATTGGTTTGAGTACGCGCCAGCGACATGAGAGCCCTTTTGGAAAAACAATAAAATCACCAGGTTCAATGGTCACTTCTTCATGATCAATAGTAACAATCACTTTGCCCTCCAGAATATAACAAAATTCCTTGTCGCTGTATGTCCAGGGAAATTCTGAAACTTCACAGGACCAAATAGGCCATGAATACACATTCAGCGCAGTTAATTCCATATCGGATAATTTTTTAATTTCTATTTTAATGGTGTAGTCTATATTTCTGTTCAAATTCTATCCAAAAGTTCCTTCTTTTTCTTTTGGTATTCTTTATCTGTTATGAGACCTTTTTCTTTTAATTCTGCAAGTTTTTCAATCTGCTCAATTATTTCCAGGACAGTTGCATTTTTATCTTTGTCGTCTGTTTCTTGATTCACAACTACCACGCGATTGTGATATCTGCAATCGTGCCACCAATGATTCCAGTGACCCCAATGCCAATTAACACCCAAATGAACGCGGGCCTTGTGGCGATTTACAACATGATGAACTTTATGTTTTTTATGTTTACGAGATTTATGACGCTTGTGGCTCGGGTAGGCCAAGGACAAAAGAAAAATGAATGATAATAGAATCCTGAATAGTCTCATGTGATTTCTCCAATAATGGTGTTACTAAGACTGACTCCCCAAGTACAAAATAGTTAAATTTTTTGTTACTCTATAATATCACCCAATATCAATTTGATTCCTGAAACAGGAATATGAAGTTATTTATTATATTTATGCTGGGCGCGTAACAACCGAACATTTGCAGTTTTTTGTTCGCCATCCTGGACGAGAGATACAACTCGTAATGCTTCCATAATTGGAATATTCAAGTTATCCGAATTTGTATAAAATGCATCCATATGAAGGGCGAGAATCTTCAAATTATATCCCACTTCTTCGGAGCGATATTCATCAATTATTTCATAAAATCGTTCTATATAATAAGGTTCTACCCAATTTCTCTCATGAGAGAATTGTTTTCGAACTTCTGCCCGATGATGAGATTTTAATTTAGAAATAGCTCCATATGCTCCATTGATAAAAGCAATCTTTTCTTCCTGAGAATAATCATTCCAAAAATCAGCGGGTATTGATTCCTGTGCCCAGATTGTGGTGAGAAATAATAGGAATAATAATCGGATCATTTGTTCTTGCCTTTGAAATGGTTTACAATTGGTATTCGCCGTCCCACACCAAACGCCTTGGAAGAAACTCGAAGTCCTGGTGCAGCCTGCCGACGTTTGTATTCATTAATTTGAATTTTTCGATAAATAGAATTTACTAAATCAGAATCTGATCCATCATTAATTAATTCCGCCGGTGACTTTCTATCTTCCACAATGGCATCCACCAAGGGGCTAACCACATTGTAATCAAATGGATCAACTTGGTCCGGCGCCAATTCTGCTGATGGCGGTTTGGAGATGCTTCCTTCTGGAATTCGTCCCGGATTTTCAAAGTTCACCCATTTTGCCAGTGCATATACATCCGATTTACTCAAGTCGGAGATCACTGCTAGTCCTCCACTCATATCACCATATAAAGTGCAATAACCTAATGCTAATTCAGTTTTATTTCCGGTTGATAAAACCATCCATCCGAATTTATTAGAGAGTGCCATCAAAAGATTCCCCCGTGCTCTTGCCTGGATATTTTCTTCCGCAACGTTGGGCTCCATTCCGAGAAAATGGGGATGGAGCACTGTTTCTAATCCTTCCACAGCTTCCTGGATTGGAATGATCCTATAATCAATACTCAAATTATCGGCTAATGTCTGGGCATCGGATAAACTATGATCACTTGAATATTTGGATGGCAACGAGATACCATGAATATTTTCTGCACCCAAAGCATCGGCAGCAATTGCAGCAACCAGAGCACTATCAATCCCGCCTGAGAGTCCTAAAACAGCTTCAGTGTGACCAGTCTTCTTAAAATAATCTGACACACCGAGACATAACGCCCGGAACATTTTTTCTTCTCTTGGTTTCACTTTCAATTCCACAACATGATCTGATTCAAGATCAATCAAAACCAGTTCTTCTTCAAATGCTTTACCTTGTCCCAGACAATCTCCGCGTGAAGAGAATGCTAATGATTCACCATCAAAGATCAATTCGTCTTGTGCACCCACCATGTTACAATAAATGAATGGAAGTTTTGTGTCCTTTACTTTTTCCTGTATTAGATCTTTCCTCTTCAATAATCTTCCTTCGTGATATGGTGACGCAGAAATATTAATCAAAATATCTGCACCCTGATCTTTTTGAATTTGACTTACCTTACAATCATAATGGTGATCCCAAAGGTCTTCACAAATTTGAACACCAAGATTAACCTGTTTCCCTTTAACTGGAATGGGAACCACTTTAGGTTCATCGCCGCTAGTGAAATATCGTTCTTCATCGAAAACATCGTAGGTAGGGAGCAAAATTTTGTCTGTTGTTGATTGTAATTTCCCATCAAAGCACACTGCTGCAGAATTGAATAATCTACCATTCTCTTTTCTAACAAATCCAAAAATCAATGGAGTGGATGATACTGATGCAATCTCATTTAAAATCAATAAATTTTGGTCAACAAACCCATCTTCCCAAAGTAAATCCTGAGGCGGATAACCGCTTATTACTAACTCTGGATATACAATAATATCTGCATTAAGACCAATACTATTTTTATAATACTTTAATAGAAGGTTATGATTGTAATCAAAGTCGCCAACGATGGGATTGATTTGGCAAATTGCAATCTTCATTTCACAATTTCAAATGAATTAAACTCATTTTCAGCAGGGAACCATTCTATACTTAGCTTATCTACTTTTGCCAGCGGTGGGCCATTCTGAAGCCATCCAGTCAATGCTGTAAGATTATCAATATTCCCTTCAGCAATTATCTCTACAGCATTTGTAAATAAATTTTTCACCCAGCCATTTAAGCCTAATTCCAATGCTTTAGCTTGAGTTTGTTTCCGAAACCAAACTCTCTGAACTTTTCCTGAAACCATCACATGTATTCTAAACATACTTCAATTCTTTTTTGAGTTTGGAAATTACATCTTCCGGCGATTCAGCTTGGATAACAGGATTAATATCCCATGTTTTATATCCGATTACGGGTTTATCGAGTTGGAACGCATAAGCTATCTCACTCATAGTGCCGTATTGACCAGAGATTGCGATTGCAGCATCGCAATTATATGCAAGAACTGCATTGCGTGCGATATCCATGCCTGTGGCGATTGGTATTGTCAAGTAATCATTCCCTTCATCCAATTCTTTCCCCTTCAGAATTCCAATAACCGTACCTCCTGCTTTAGAAACACCTTTTGAGATTGCTTCCATGACACCTTTTCCCCCTCCACAAAAAACAAGAAACCCTTCCTGTGCTAAAAGACATCCAATTTCGACAGAATTTTCATACACTTCAGGTGTGATATTGCGTCCGCCAAAAACAGAAATTCTACCATTAATTTCCATTAAGGCTCTAACCTGGTCATGGTTCTGGGAAATGGAATTGTTTCACGAATATGTTTCGTGCCACAGATCCAAGCCACAGTTCTTTCTAAACCTAGCCCAAATCCTGAATGTGGAACCGAACCATATTTCCGGAGATCTAAGTACCATTTAAACGGTTCCATAGGTAAATCCTGGTGTAAAATTCTTTTTTTGAGAATATCGATGTCATCTTCTCTCTGACCTCCGCCAATAATTTCGCCATAACCTTCAGCAGCAATCATATCTACTCCCAATGCAACTTTATCATTATGTTCATCTCGTTTCATATAAAATGCCTTAATACCGGCGGGCCATCGATGTATCATAATTGGTTTATCGAATTGTTCGGATAGAAGTGTTTCATCCGGCGAACCAAAGTCACTTCCATATTCAAAATTACTACCCTTGTCCTTCAAAATTTTCACAGCTTCATCGTAAGTAATTCGTGGGAATGGTGGTACCACAGCTTCTAATTTGGAAATATCCCGTTCCAATGTTTTCAATTCCGATTGACAATTTTCAAGGACATGCTGAAAAATGGATCCAACCAAGTTTTCAGCCCAGGTCATATTTTCATCCAGGTCCACATAAGCCATCTCTGGCTCCACCATCCAAAATTCAGTGAGATGTCGACGGGTTTTCGATTTTTCTGCACGAAAGGCTGGACCAAAACAATAGGTCTTGCCAAAAGCAGCCGCACCCGCTTCCTGATAGAGTTGCCCACTTTGGGTGAGATAGGCCGACCGCTCAAAATAATCCACTTCAAAAAGCGTCGTAGTACCTTCTACTGCATTCCCGGTAAAAATAGGAGAATCAATTAATATAAATCCGTTGTTATCAAAGAAATCACGAATTGCTTTGACAATTTGATGACGGACACGCATTATTGCATTTTGCCTTTTGGAGCGTAACCATAAATGTCGATTTGACATGAGAAAATCTGTACCATGTTCTTTCGGAGAAATTGGAAATTCTTCCGTCACATGGTTTACTACATCTATCTCTTTGATCCCTAATTCGTATCCCCCAACCGACCGTGGTTCTTTCCGAACGATACCGGTTAAGACCACCGAGTCTTCTTGATTTAAATCTGGTTCCATTTCGAATGTATCATCGGTGGCTTCGCCTTTAACTACAACCCCCTGAAGTAACCCTGTACCATCTCTGAAAATGAGAAACCAAATTTTCCCAATATTCCTGGTGTTGTACACCCAGCCTTTCAATTGAACTTCTTTACCATCATGCTCATGAAGCTGATTTATTGTAACTGTTTTCATTTTTTAATCGTATTCCTTTACCAAGTCGTCATAATATCGTTTAAAATATCTTGTGCAATTTTACGAACGGCAACCTTTGTTGCAAAAGCCCGCGGTTCACCAAATTCATCATCATCATCATTGTCAATTTTACCGTCATTATCATTATCAATGCCATCAGAACCGATATCGCCACTCAGTCCATAAGCACCAAATCCAGAGTAGGTTCCCTCCAACAAGTTCTTATCCTGTGACACATCATACCATTCTAACTTAACATCTATTTTATAGCGAAATTCTGAAACAGATTCCTGTTTGCTGTATGTATAAGGTCCTTCATTCACTTTTTTTACAGTACCTCGGAGAATGGAATGAGCTATGTTTTCATCAGTAATGCTCAAAATACCAGCTTCAACAAATTCACCCAAAATCCCATCTGTGATATCCTCTGCTAATCCAAATTCAGCTGTCTCATTTTCCATAAGGGGAATGGCAATAGATTTAATATGGGGTGGAATGGAACCAGCCATTGAGTAAAAGCCACATGAAAGAAGAAAAAATAAAGATGACAATAGAAAAATATTTTTCATTCTATTTCTTGCGTTTGATCTTGGGCTCAAGGCCAAATTCTTCAATTTTCCTATATAATGTCCTTTCACTCATGCCAAGAGATTTTGCAGTTTTCCGGCGGTTATTATTAAAATATCTTAATGAACGAGTTATAGCTTCTTCCTCCAGATTCTTAATAGATATATCACCGATGGCATCATCTCGAATCATGCGTTGACCATCTTCAGTGATTTCCATTGATTTTTCTGGGAGTGGTATACCATGCTCGTTCTGTTCCACAACCGGGAATGGGTTATTTAATTCAGGTGAAGACACTTGTCCGCTTATCATCATTTTCTGGATCATTTCAGTATCTTGTTTCAACATAAATAATTGCCGAAGAATTAAATCAATTTCTGCTTTATCGGTAGATTGATTCACCAAAACTGGTAATGCTAAATTGTGAACCGGATCCATAGGTAAAACATCCATCAATTCATCTTGTACCATTTCAGATGTTATTCTTTCTCCTCTTTTTAAGACCAGTATTCTTTCAACAAAATGCTTTAATTCACGGACGTTCCCCGGCCATTCATATTGTTTTAAAACACGAATCCCTTCCGGCATGAATCCCCGATACAAAATATCATTCGATCGTGTGAACTCCAATGCGAATCGTTCTACCAAGGGTCCAATATCTTCCACCCGATTCCGAAGTGCCGGCACATCCACTGTTACCGTTTTAAGACGGTAATAAAGATCCTGTCTGAAATCACCTTTTTTTACTAATTCAGCCAAATTTTTATTAGTAGCTGCTATTACCCGTACATCTGTATATCTGGTTTTGGCTTCTCCTACTCGCATGAATTCGCCAGTATCTAAGACTCTAAGCAATTTAACCTGTGTTTCAAGAGGAGTTTCACCAATCTCATCGAGAAAAATGGTTCCTTTATGCGCTTCTTCAAAATATCCTTTCCGGTCTTCGCCTGCACCGGTAAATGAACCTTTTTTATGTCCAAATAATTCGGATTCAATAATACCTTCTGGAATGGCACCGCAATTCACTATTATTATGGGTTCATTATTACGCTTGCTACTTTTATGAATGGCTTTTGCCACTACTTCTTTCCCCACACCAGATTCACCCGTAATGAGAACAGAAATATCCACTGGCGCCACTTGAGCGATCATTTCCAAAACCTGACGAATGCCGTCCGAGGTGCCGATAATTCCAGATTGTTTTTGAAGTCTGTCCATGTCAATCATGACATTATTCCTATTTTAATCATTTATAAATATCCCAAGTTGTACGAATCAGCGTATCCAAATCAGAATATTTCGTGGACCAATCCAGTACTTTATTCGCCCTATTTGATACCGCAACTACTGTAGCGGGGTCACCTGCCCGTCTTCCAACAATATCAAACGGAATATCTTTTCCGGATACTTCTTTTGACTTGTTGATTACGTCCAAAACAGAATGCCCTTTCCCAGTTGCTAGGTTAACTACAATATCTTCATTCGTGTCAGATATATGATTCATAGCTTGCACATGGCCCGTTGCAAGATCATTCACATGAATATAATCACGAACTCCTGTTCCATCATGGGTGTCATAATTGTCTCCAAAAACCTGCATTTTTTCTCGTATCCCTGCTGCTACTTCCATAGCAATGGGAAT
>JABHKE010000201.1 GCA_018692355.1 Fidelibacterota bacterium | reverse complement strand
GCCATCCACCGAGATTACCAATGGATGCGCCACGCCAAACATGGGTAGAGAGTTTACTTCCCGCTTTCCCAACCAGGCGTGCTACACGAACAATTTGGTCCGCTTCAATTTGGGCTTCTTTGGCAGCATATTCCGGTGTGAATTCAGCCCATTCTTCGCTCAAGCGTTTTATGAATTGGTCAAATTCAATGGGATCATCCGGGTGCAAATTCTTGAGATAATCATCCCAATTCACCCAGTTTTCCATATAATGACGATCATACATGCCTTCATCTAAAATGATCTTGGCCATGGCCAGATAAACTGCCGATTCACTGCCGGGATAGGTGGGCATCCATTCATCTGCCATAGATGCTGTATTTGAAAGGCGTGGATCCATAACAATCAGTTTGGCGCCTTTCATCATGCCTTCCATAATTCGTTGGGCATGGGGATTAAAATAATGGCCCGTTTCTAAATGGGATGACGCCAACAAAATTACTTTGGCATTGGTATGGTCCGGGCTTGGCCGATCATATTTATGCCACAGGGCATAACCGGTTCGTGCGCCGGCAGAACAAATATTGGTGTGAGAGTTGTGCCCATCCACACCCCAGGCTTTCAGGACGCGCTCGGCATAACCTTCATGTCCCGGGCGACCCACATGATAAACCACTTTTTCTTTACTTTTTCGTAATGATGCTGCAATCTTTTCTGAAATTTCATCCAATGCTTGATCCCAAGTGATGCGCTCCCACTTCCCTTCACCACGCTTCCCAACGCGCTTCTGTGGATAAAGAATCCGTTCTGTATCATTAATTTGGTTAATAGTGGCAGGACCTTTGGCACAATTCCGCCCACGGCTCCCCGGATGCTGGGGATTCCCTTCAAACTTTCGGACTTCATTGGAATCTTTATCAATATAAGCCAATAAACCACACGCCGATTCACAGTTAAAGCATGTTGTCGGAACAATGGAATAATGTCGTTCTATTTTCTCCGGCCATGCTTTTGGGTCTAATTCTGTAAAATCATTCCATTCATCTGGTTCAGGATATTTATACAATTCCCGGGGACCTTCCATGGCAAACTCTTCTGACCAATCCGGTCGATCGGATATTTTAGGAATGAGTCCTAATGATTCTGAAAATGTTTCTATCCAACTACGTTTCATCTAATTCCCTTTTTTGCCACAGAGATCACAGAGTTAATTCTATTTTTTTCTCTGTGTGCTCTGTGGCTAATTCTTTTATCAACTTAATGGTATCATTTGCGGTACACGAATCCGCACAAATTCTGTTAAATAAATTCCGATTAATGCCAATCCACCTGCAATAAGTATCATACTTGGAACTGTATTTAGGATAACAATCGGTGTAAGATTTCCTATCACAATTCCTGCCCAGAAACATTTTGAATAATATCCTTTTGTCATGAGTTCAATTGCTTTTTTAGTGTCTGGTGTATCATGGGGCATTAAAATTTCTTTCGCCATAATAATCATATTAGCCACGATTCCCCAAAAAAGGATATTGGCCATCCATTGAATCGATTCAGGTGCGATTATCATCATTACTACTGATCCAGCCATGATGGCATGAACCAACATATGAATAGCCGATTGAATGGGTGTTTGCCATAAATCCCGGGCCCGCGCTTGGTTAAACAGAAATGCCGTATAGACTGCACCTAATCCTGCGAATACTAATCCAGGAATCCACAACCAGTCGAGCCCCAGTTGTAAATAATTATCCAACAACTTCAGAGAAACAAATCCACCAAAACTTGTAATAATATAGGCACCTCGCACCAGCCAAGATTTCCATTGGGGGCGAAGCAATACATATAAGAACCGATCTGGGCGATCAATATCTTTTACCAATAATCCACCTGTTAATCCCATGAATACAAGTGTTGTTATAAGTCCTACCATTTCCGATGATGATTCCAAGCCGCCATTGAAAAAATGCCAAACTGCCATCATAAGAAATGTGCCTGTGGCAATGGCTTTTGTCCATACATATGCGGGAACTTCCCAGCCCCAAAGGACTCCTTTACTGGGTGAATCATAGACTCGCCTTGCTGCTTGTGTGTCCACATTTTGTTGGATTTCTTGGGCCACATTATCGATGGCTCGTTTATCAATGGGTTTGCCAGTTCTGGCAGAATTTTCCATGGCCAATTGAACCAGTAAATTTTCTGTGTCCGATTCAGAGAGTCGCTTATCCGCATATTTAGCGTAATGCCCGACACCAGCTCCTTGCTCTGACCATAAATATTTTCCGTCTCTTTCGGTGGCATTTGGGTCCAACATTTCATTCGTCCCATTCACATAATATAAATTCGGGTCGGTCATTTTTTCTGGCTTTCGCGTCATGGTTTCTTCATTCGCCACCAGTTGGGCAATTTTGGAATTTGTATCATCCAAATCACCAGAAATAATCGCTTCTACGGGGCACACCACCACACAGGCCGGTTCGTAACCACCATCAATTTTATGGGCACAATAATTACATTTCGCTGCCGTATTGGTTTCCGGATCGATATAAAGCGCATCATAGGGGCAGGCTTGCATACAGGATTTACATCCAATACACCGGTCATTGTCAAAATCCACAATGCCATCGGCGCGATTGTGGAGCGCTGTGGTTGGACAAATTTCTACACAAGGCGCATCGGCACAATGGTTACAACGATGAACCGAAAATTCTCTCGTATTGTTGGGGAATTCCCCTTTTTCAATATATTTCACATGGGTGCGGTTCACACCAATGGGAACATCGTGCTCGCTCTTACACGCTACAGTGCAGGCATGACAGCCAATGCACATTCTATTATCGATTACAAATCCGTAATTCATATTTTTAAGTGCTAAAGTTTTTGTGTATTAAAGTGTTAAAGTTAGTGACCATTCAATCGTTCGAATCTTACCGTGAACACTAGAACACTTTCCCACCTTAACATTTTTTTCATTCTTCAAATAAATCTTCTATACTCCCAGAAATTATTCCCGGAATCATAGTGTATTTGGCAAAGGCAGCATACCCAGAATCCCAATAATATAATTGCATCCGCCACATTTGTCCATATTGTACAGCCTTTACATTCTTGCCATCTTTATAAATAATTATTTCCATTGGATGAGCAGGTGTATGATCGATCCCCGGTAAAGGTGCATCATCCGATTTACCTTTCTTTCGAAAATCTGAATTGATACTGGTGGTTCGATTTTCTGTATAGTCATTGGTTATCCCGAAATAAACCGCATCTTTAAATTTGATTTTTGTTAGGATTCTCCAACCTTCACAATTTTTCGCACCGACATCTTTACTATTATTTATAATATTTTCAACTTTAGTAACAGCTGCTTCCATCGTTTTTTCTTTAAACAATACATCCTGTGAACTTTCCCAATTTTTCCACATGGCCATCATTTTAGCTGGGCCATCTCCATTGAAATCATTCAAATCATCTTCATCTCTTAATGGTGGAAGTTGTTCGGAATCAACTTGTCCCGGAACATTAGCTACGATAGCTTTAATTTCATCACTGGCACTTTTTGCCGCGGACACTAATACCTTATACGATTTTGAATCTTCATAAAAAACCATTGCATGGGCTATAGGATTTGTCATATTGATAAAGGTTTTTCGGCCTTCTCCATATTCATAAATCGCTACGCGAATCACTTGAGCCGACACCGTATTGGATGCTTCATTTTTTGCCATATCCATAAATATTGGCGAAGTCAAAATATACAAACGCGATTTCTGTCCCCCAGAGTTAGATGTATTAAAATCATATTTTGCATGAAGGGTAAAATTTGATTCATCTAATACCGTTTCAAATGCAGACGTTGTTTCTTCAAAAGATTCAGTAGCATTCAGGATTTTTTCAAAGATGCCTATATCAGGACCAGCCAATAGAATTTGACAAAAAACAAATAAGGTTGGAATGAGTTTCATAATAAGTTTCCCTTGATTGTATTAATGCTTTGAAATTTTAGGCATACAATTCTTTTGCCTTTTTAGCAGCTTCTGCTTCTTTTTCCGTATAGCCGCGACCAGACCAAAGCATTTCGTAAGCAATCTCCTTATTCCCATTTTCGCAAAGCTCTAACACTTTAATGAATAAAGGTTGGAATGTTTCACTTCGGTGAGATGCTTCATGGTCTTCCATGGTATTCCAAAAAGTAACAATAAGTGCTTCCTTATTTTTACCTTCCGTATCAACCGGTTTGCCAATGGTGCTACCTTCGTTGGATATCTGTCCAGTATTCAAACAGACAAATCCCCCCACGAAACCTGTACCAGAATGATAGGTTTTGACATTTTCGCACAATTCTGCCACGCGCATTTCCAAATCATCCAAAGTGAATTCAGGACGAAGCATCACATAGTTTATGGTTACCACACCATCATGGGGAAACCCTGGTATCAATTCAGCCATTTTTTACTCCATTCCTTCTATTATTTTAATTAAATACAAACAGTAGTTTATAAATTATAAATATAATTTTGATCTCTAATTTTAACTATTTTATTCTTTTTTTCTACCCCAACCCTATTATGAATCTCTGGCAGATATTGAATGCCCGTATTATAATCCACCAATCGATTAATGAGATAAAACAAATACATAGTTGTTAGCCAATTTGTGAATTCCTGTTTAGAACCCAAATGTTTTTTCATATTAACCATGACCCAGGAAAAATGATTCCATACATCAAAGCAGGAATCACATGACCGTTCTATACCAACGCAACACCGTCTCGTTGTTTTAAAATCTGCATTGTAAGCACGAAAATACGGACTAAAGGGATTCCCATTTTTTATTCGTTCTGCGTTAACGGGATTATCGGTGCTGACTGTTGTACAAACATCATAACCCCAATTTTGATCGTACAGTTCTCCTGTTGAAATCACCTTTGTCAAATAAGATGATAGATAAATATACTCGGGATAGCGAGCAATCACTTTATTGATTTCTTCCTGAACTTTATCAAACCCTTGGCGATGATCCATGGCGCTACCCAAATGGGAGATATCACTGTAGAAATTGAACAAAACCCTATTTCCGTTGGCTACACATTGGTCCACCACTTGTTCAATTTCATGGGCATTCCCTGCCGAAATTGTATAATACCAAAACGCTCGGGAATCATTTTTATAATTACCTAAAGCAATTGAAAATAAATCTAGTTTACCGTTGCCCCGTAGATTCGAATCCGTCTCATGATTTCCCCAAACAGACACTCCAATAGGCATATTTTCGAATCCATTTTTTGGAATTTTTATGATACCATTAGTAGATACATTCATTTTAAAATTATCATAAATCTTTTTCAGCCTGTCCAACCGTAAGGTGGGTTCACCGCCAACAATAGTTACGAAATTGATTCCTCTTTCTAATTCATTTTGGATTAATGCATCAAATTCAGATTCATCTGTTGGCGTTTTTACGCTGTCCATTTCTTCGGAAAAATAATAACATCCGGCGCAACGAATATTGCACTCATCGGTCAAGTCCAATGAAATGGATTTCATAGAACCAGCTTTCCGAATTTCTTTATACAAGCGATTCAAAAATGAGTCTTGAAGATATGATTTTAATGAATTCACTTTTTTACTGACTCAAAAGTTTTTCCAACCAACTTCTTCTCCAATACCGAATTTTCATTATCCAATTTTATAGAATGAATTTTCCCGTTTTCTACTCGAAAACTGCCCATCACTTTTTCTCCATCTATATCAATTTCATCGTAATGGATAAAAACATTTCGCGCAATTTTTAATGGTTTCCGTTTGGACAGGCCATCCCGATCATCCATTGAATTCAAAAATGAATCCGATCTCAAAAAGGCACCCATTTCTCCTGCTCGTTCAATTTCGTTAATGGTCATTCCACCGGGATTCAATTTCCTATTAAAATACTTCTCGAATTCTTCGATCAACTGATTCGCAATTTTTTCCATGGACATCATAGACCCAATATCATCGAGCGTAATTATATGGTCTTTCATAGCTTGTTTTGCCAATTCACGAAAAATTTCATTGGGAACACTCCATAAGGATGCCATGGTGTCAAAATCAAAATCAAACAGAAAATTCCCAACCACGATGCTCGCTTCGCCAATTTGGCCGCCACCGATACCGGCAATTCGCTTACCATTCATTTCCACTTCATGGCTCCCAACTAATTCAGCTTTTACATCGAAAAAATGTTTTAGCGTATTCACAACAGGAGTGAGCATTTGTTCATACACTTTATCCGAATTCGTTGGCACACGACTCTTGTGAAACACGCATTGGTAAAAAAGTTGACTCGAATCAAGATAGGTACCACCACCGCCTACTTTCCTGCGGAGAATAGGTATCTCCATTTCTTCACATGTTTGTCGGTCAAAAACATGATCTAATTTTTGATGATAACCCAAACAAACATAGGTGTCAGACGGTTGAGAAATAATAATGGTGTCGGGAGTATCTTCTGTCATAAGCTCTGCAACAGTATGGTAAACAGCTTGCGTTTGCCAGCCTGGAATTTGACCCATATGGATTAATCGAATGAATTTTTCATTTTCACTCAAAGTCTAATTTCCCATATTCCCATTTAATTGCATTTGCTCACGAATCAAATTCAGTTCATCACCTGTAGGTTTGAATGGATAATCTCGAAAATCTTCTCCCGGACGATAAGAGCCATACGGACGATTACATGCCATCACACCGTCTCTGTCCGGGCACCCATTTGTCATAAATGGCAATCCTTCATTAATGGTATTTTGGATGGTTATTTCATTTGAATTAATTGATGTAATAAATCCATTTTCATCAAATTGAATAGCACCCCGTTTTAAACCTTTTTCTTCAATAAGATACTTGGCCAACTGTACACGGCGATGGCGTTTGATGGGTTGCCGTGGTGCATTTTCCAATACGGTACTCGGTTCTGGATTAAATGAAAAAAGGTAGCATGCAATTTTCTGTGAAAAGCATTTGTAAAACATATCGATAAGATCTTCATCTGTTTCTCCCAGTCCGATTATAATATGACAATTCACTTTGAAGGATCCATACATATCCCGCGCCATATGGACTATTTCCCAATGATAATCCCAATCATGGGGACCTTTTGCACCTTTCCCGCGGGTATTATAAAATATTTCTTCTGTTGAAGCATCCATTCCTATTCCAATGATATCTGCACCTGCTGTTTTTATTTCCTTCAGAATATTTTTATCGAGAAGCGTCGCCATGGCCAATGCGGAAATAGGAACTTTTTCTGCATGCTTTCTGATACGACGGGTCATATCTAACAAATCATCATTGGCTCTATGATCTTGAACTTGTGCTATGCAAACACGGCCCACGGTGCTTTCTGCTTCTTTCTCTGCAATTTTTTTTGCAACCAAATCTGTTGAAAAAAGGGGCCAGTCCACGCGAATAAAGGAATTATCTTCTGCCAGTCCGGGACGCTCACGGGCCAATCCACAATAACTGCAATTTGCAAAACAACCTTCCGGGTAATTTTGTAACAAATTGATACAGCCACAACCACAACCATGAATCCGGCCCGGTTTGAGTCCAAGCTCAATAGCCGCAGCCATACTGATCCGCACATAATCCGGACTAATATTCAACAATTCCGATTGCTCTTGTGATGATAATTTTATTTGTTCAGTCTCCATAATTCTTCCTTTACCAAGTGACGCCGCAACAGGCATTAATAAATGATGGCTTTAATCCTTTGTCGCCGGCATAGCCCACGATACCTTCCGATGGAAATGCAATTCCGTTAAGTCCAGCATTAATAGCCATTCGGTCAATTTTAATTTTTATGGCACCCAGTGGGCGGGCACATCCCAACAATATGGGCGTTGTGGGAAAAGATTTTCGCGTTGTTCCAAAAAAGTCACCAATTTCTTTAAGAGATGGTGGAACCACACCTTCCATACCCGTCCCGGTCAGGGGCAATAGAATCACCAAAACCAATGATTTGAGTGGGAATTTCTTAATGATATCCAGTGCAGCCCATTCACCATTCATTTTTCCAAAATAATGCCCCAAAATAATATGTGGGATAGCAGGAATTCCATGACGACCCAACCGTTCCAAAACTGCTTCATAGTCTGATGGCGTTGCGTCCAGATGATACACATCCGTAATGGTTTCCTGATCACCGATGATGTCCAGCATGACACCATCAATATCCACATCTGCCAATGCTTCGCAGGTTTCTTCATCGGGCAATCCGGGGTGAATCCGAATGACCATTCCCAAATCTTTACGAATTCTCTTCATATCTTCAATATGATGAAGTAATGGAACTTGATTGCGAATATTACTACCACCCGAAATCAATACTCCTTTCGCTCCATTTTTCTGCAAATTTTTTGCCATGTCAAACAGACTACCATCAAACGATGGCAAATCCAGCATATCGTCCAGCATTTTGGTATTACAATGTTCACAATTCAGGGCGCAATTGTTCCCAGTAACGCTGATGGATACAAATTCTTTGAGCGAACCTGAAAATTCTGATGTTTTGTGGGGTTTTAAACCTGGACCATAAAAAGTGATTTCATTAGGAAAGTTTTCTTTCCGAATTTCAAAAGGGTTTTGGACGGGAATATCTAAAGTCTGTAATACTACTTCAGGCATGGGCACCACCGGGCGTAACAAAACATCCATAAGGATTAGCTGATTCTTTTCGTGCTATGCTCTCTGCAGTTTCGATAGCAGATTTAATGTTACTTAATAATGCATCCATAGAAAGATTTGCTAAATCACCTGACCATTTTTTATACACTTTTGTTAAAGTTTCCATCAGGGATTTTTCTTGGATCGAATGCCATCGCAGACTCTGTTCTAAATCGGCAATGGCATGTTCCGATGTAAAAAAGTCCCCGCCTATATACACAGCTTTAATCATTTTTCCCGCAAGAACAATTCGCACATCCAACAAACCACCTGGTGTTTTTACAACAGATTTTCCTGTAGCGTCAGGTACATTCGTTTTTTGAAAAATCCAATCGGGGGCCATGTATTTGTCTTTTTCTAATTGACGTAATTCTTCCAATTCCGAAATAGAAAAATCTCCAACTTTAATATCAATCTGGAAAGCATCTTTATAGCCATCTAAAATAATACTCCGAACTTCATCCAAGGTAAGGTTCGCATTCGTTTCCCGCAGGACTGTTGTTGTTCTTTCAGAAACGGTAGCAATTTCTTTATCTGATATTTTCTCGAAAGGCGTATTCAATACATTCAACATATAAGACACATCCAAATCAACAAGCAAAGATGCATGAAAGAGTAAACCATTCGAAGCCGTTTTATGCAATCCCAAGCCGGCAATTTTCTTTCCATTTACTTCTAAATCATTTTTTCTTCGAAACTCAACAACAATACCCAGAGTTGATAATCCGGAAATAATTCCTTTGGAAAATTGTGCCATTCGTTCACGTACCCGGGCATATGTTTCATCAGACCTTCCGGGAATTGCTAATGCCATTCCCAATTGTTCCTGCCCCATAATTATGGCGCCACCACCGGTTGGGCGACGATTAACAGGTATTTTGTTTTCGGCGCAATAATTCAAATTCAATTCATTCTCGATGTTTTGGAAACGTCCAACTAATGCACAAGGTTTATATGTATAAAGTCGAAGTGTAGGTTGAGAGGTGCCTGCACCGGCACGATTGGCAATAATTTCATCGGCTGCAAGTCCAGCAGATGCGGTTACATAATCATTTTTGATGTACCGCCAAAAGTTCACCCGGCAATGCCCTGAGATTCGAAACGTTCAATTTCTGCATCCATCCACTCGGGCAATGCATCACCGGAAACCAAAGTTGCAGATTCTTCATCCCAATTGATTGGTTCTATTTTGACAAGCCATCCATTATCATAAGGGGCTTCATTTACCAATAAAGGATTTTCCAGAACAGCATCATTTTTTTCAACAACCATTCCAGATATTGGCGCATAGATTTCCCCCGTCATTTTTGCAGCTTCCATTGAACCCATGGCTTTTCCCATTTCTACGGGTGAGCCTACATTTGGTAATGTTAAGTAAGCCATTTCGCCCAATGAATCCAAGCCCAGTTCATCCATACCAACAGTCACGTGCCCATTACCATTCTTTTTCACCCAAAGATGATTACTGTTATAAAATCGGTCGGCTTTTAAATCAAATTGCTTCTTCATATTAATGGCTCTCCAGAATTGGTTTCATCTGATTCAGATTCATCTGAATTAGGTATTTCTTCTTCAGTTTTCATTTCATCTAAATTAGGATCAGGGTGCGTTTCTTTAAATTCAGTGTCTGTTATTCCATCTTCTTCAGATACAACTTCATCAAAAGACTTTTCAAGTGATGGTTCCGAATCAACCGAAATCGGTTCTACGGATTCAACAATTTCTTCCACAGGTTTAACCACTGCTACTTCTACAATCGGCTCCGGTAAATCCATGGCTTCCAAAACAAAGTCAATAATATCTTTCACCGTCATTGTGTCTTCATTCCCGGATGTTTTTGCCGCATCAGAATACATGGTCATATCTTTAGGACAGGCTACGGTAAAATTATTTACGCCAACAGAAACAGCTTCTTCAATGCGATTCTCACTGGGTCGTTGGGTCATATCATCATGGTCCGGTAACCATATTTGCCCACCACCTGCGCCACAACAAAAACTGTTTTCTTTGTTTCTGGGCATTTCCACCAACTCAATTCCACACATCTTCATCACATCTCGGGGATCATCGTAAATACCATTATAGCGGCCCAAATAACAGGGGTCATGATAGGTTGCTTTAATATCCAACTTTTTCTTCAGCTCAATATCGCCAGTTTTGATGAGTTCCAGTAATAATGTGGAATAATGTTTTACTAGATAATTTCCGCCTTTGTCCGGATATTCATTTTTTAACGTATTGAAAGTGTGAGGATCCGTAGTGAAAATTTCTTCAAAATCGCATTTTTCAATTGTTTCTATATTCTGTTCCGCCAGAACGTCAAATAGTCCTTCTTCACCAACACGCCGTACATCGTTTCCAGCAGATTTTTCCATTTTTCCTATGATGCCAAAGTCCACACCGGCTGCCGTTAATACTTCCGCAACCTTACGAGTAGTATCTTGACAATTCTGATTGAAACTAGCAAAGTCCCCCACATACCAAAGATATTTCACCGGTTCCTTTGTGGCATCTTTCAGTTTAAAGTCTAATTTTTTAGACCATTTTGATCGCCGGCGAGCTGATTCATTAAATGAATTTCCCTGCTCATCCAAACTGCGTAATACATCGGCCAATTCATCGGGCATTTTTGCGTCAAATACTTGATTTCGTCGCAGTTCAAGAATATCCATCATAGGCTCATTCCCAACAGGGCAAACTTCCACGCAAGCGTAGCATGTGGTACAGGCCCACATTGCATCTTCCGAAATTGCATATTCCAGCAAAGTTGTATTTCCCGCGCCATTAAAAAGTTCATTTCCCTGCTCATTTATAAAATACCGTTTATTGATTTCAAGAGCTGACGGGCTCAATGGCGTTCCGCTTTCGTGAGCTGGACACACTTCATGGCAACGGGTGCACATGATGCACGCCCATGGATCTAAAACTTGTGGCCAGGGTAAATCAGATAATGTTCTTGAACCGGGCGACGTAGTATTTGTAATGTCGTCCATTGCGCCGCGAGCCGTTCTCCTGCCCAACGCTAAATTCACCGGTGCAATCATTAAATGAATATGTTTCGAGCGAGGGAAATAAGGTAGAAATAAGACGATAAGCCCCATGGCTAACCACCAGGTGACATGAATGCCCGTTTCCAGCGATGCATGTGACCAATCTGAAAAAAGTCCAGACATGATGCTTGCCGTAGGAAGCCATGGATCCGAATGCCCATTTTCCGCTAAATGCATAGCCGTTCCCAACCAACGCGACCCCACATGAAAAAGAATGAAGATTCCTACAATTAGCGAATCTTTTTTCAATCCGCCGGCGGTCACATTGGGATGCAATTTTACATTGGCATTGAATTCCATGACTTTGGGTTTTTGAACAAACCGGCGATAGAGAAAGAAAACCATCCCAACCAAAACAAACACACTAAAAATATCCGCAAACACATTAAATAGATTTGCAATAATATTGTTGCTTCCAATCGTTGTCCAACCATCTACATACGCTTCCAAAATATCATTCACATTCACCAATAGATAAAAACTAAATCCAAAGAAAATGAATGAATGAAACATGGAAACAATTGGGCGTGCTTTGGCAATGGGTTTCTGAAGAAACACATCAACCAATGCTGTAATAAACCGCCCAATGAGATTATCACTTCTGTCTGCGTTAGCACCGGACCTTACTGTTTTAAATATCCGGCTGAAACCCCGAAATGCCAAGGCACCACAGATAACAACTAAAATGATAAATACAATTTGTTCATTTGGGCTTAACATAGATTAATCTTCCAATTCTTCTACCAATTCTTCTACTACGTCGAATAAATCTTCTGCCATGCCGTAATGAGCTACATCAAAGATCGGGGCATTTTTATCAGAATTGATGGCAATTATTGTGGTTGAACTTTTCATTCCTTCGATATGTTCCGGCGCTCCGGATATGCCCAAAGCAATATAGACTTTCGGCTTCACTTTCATTCCGGATTTACCCACTTGATGGGCTTTTGACATCCAACCTGCATCCACCAACGGACGGGAACATGCTAAATCTGCATCCAATACTTCGGCTAATTCTTCTGCCAATTCAATGTCATCTTTGCTTCCGATTCCGCGACCCACAGCTACAAGAATTTCACTTTGAGTAATATCCACATCTGCTGCTTCCGGTTCAATGAGTTGTTTAAATCGAACTTTCCCTGCACCTGAATCAGCAGCAAAATCTTCAACGGATGGTGACCCGGCACTTTTCCCTGCATCGGCATTGAATGCGCCCGCCAAAACCATCGCCACAGCAGAACCGGTTACATCGGTGACCACATTCATTTTTCCACCATACATAGAACTGGTGACTGAAAATCCGCCACCACTTGCACTCATGTCTGCACAGTAGGATACCGTTGGCATTTCTAATGCCGTCGCAATGGAATTGGCAATATCCATTCCCATGGATGTAGAACCTACCATCACTAATGAAGGGGATTTTTCACTGACGACTGATTGCACAGCTGCAGCATAGGATTCCGGATTGAAATCATCGCTTCCACCAACAGAAACAACAGAATCAGCGGCGCCTAATTCACTGACTTTTCCATTCATATTTCCAAAAGTTACAGCAATACACTGTCCACCAGATGCACCTGCTAATTCTTTTGCTTTCCCCAGCATTTCAAACGTAATGTCCTGAAACTCACCTTTTAAATGTTCTGTTATGACTAAAATATCGCCCATTAGATCGCTCCCTTATCTTTCAATACATCAATTAATTCTTCAACATCGTCCAGCATTTTCGCCCCGGATCCTTTCGCAGGCGGTGCCATGGATGTCACGCTACTTCCACTCCCCGAACCTAAATCTCCCATGGGAACTTCTTCAATGGATGCCGTTTCTTGCACTTGGCGAATTTTACTCACCGGTGCATATCTCGGCGCTTGCTTCGCAGCTTGAATTCCCAAAACCGCAGGCATATCCACTTCAAATTCACCCATCATTCCACCGGAATATTCTTTATGCACTACAGCCGTACCGCCTGAAACACTCACACCGGACACTACACTAACACATGGTGCACCGAGATAACTCGCCACAATCGGTCCCAATTGTCCATCACGATCATCCACAGATTGAACACCAGTAAAAACCATATCAAAACCTTCGGAACCTAGTGCATTGGAGAATGCTTTCCCCAGTTGATGACTATCGCCTGGCTTTCCTCCATTGAGCTTCACGGCTTTATCCGCCCCTTTGGCAATGGCGGTAAAAAGCATTTTATCTACACCATCACCATCCACAGCTATCACAACTACTTCATCGGCGGCACCACTTTCTTTTAACAAAATCGCTTCTTCCAATGCATGGTCGTCAAATTCATTCAATTTAAATTTTATATCATCCGTATCCAGTGATATTCCGGAAGCATCTACTTCCAAGTCTTCCACCAAATCAGGGACTTGTTTTAACATGACAGCAATTTTCATTTTATATCCTTTTTTATTTCATTTTTTGGACAAAAAACTGTCGCGTTTGTCCATCTTCTACAATCTTTAATAATTTATGTCCAGTCGACCTGCACCAGGCTTCTATATCAGGAACAGCTCATGGATGAGAACTTGTTAATTGCAGCACATTGCCTATAGATATTTTTTTCATGGCCCGCCACGAACGGATCACCGGCATTCCCATTCCACAATCACCTGTTTCAATATGTGCATCAACTTTCATAAACGGGGTTCATATCCTTTACTCACCAAATCTGGTAATTTTTGATTGATTGTTTCTGCCAACCGATTCACTATTTGATTAATCATCATAACCAATGATTTTCCAGAATCCGTTAAAAAGTAAGTGCCACTTTCATAATTTCTGCCCACAAAACCTGATTGGAATAGGGCATTCATCCGTTCTCGTATTATCAGTTCAGTCATACCCAAGTATTTTGCCAAACTTCTGGGAGAAATAGATTCTGACTCACCCATTTTCATTAATATACTTGAATTATCTCTTTCCAGTGCGCACCCGAGTGATAATAAAACAAAATCAATCGCCATAGATTTGGGATTATCTTCTGAATTGAGCCCATTCCAAACTCCCTTTTTTAATTCGCCCTTATCGGGAGTTGGGGCAGAGCCTAATCGGACAAAATTTTCATATTTTGCTGTTGATAAAGCCAAAGATCGGATTCGTTCCCAAGCCGCGTCCGACAGTGAATTTATCAATTCTAATTCATTTGTTTTTTCTGCAGTCATTTTAAAAAGGTAACAGGTTATACATAAACATAGATATCATCCCCATCTACTTTTACGGGATAGGTTTTAATTGAATAATCTGCAGGACCCTGGATTCGTTCACCCGAGTGAACATTAAAACGACTGCCGTGTTCCGGACATGTGACGATCCCTGTGGTTACATCAAATTCACCGTCCGCTAAAGCAAATCCGGCGTGGGGGCATGCATCGCGAATCCCATAATACTCATCTTCTATTCTAAAAACACAGATTGGATCTTCTGGATTATCAGGTAATCGAGCCACCAATCCATCGCCTTCATTTACTACTGACTTTGTCAATAAGCATACCGTTTCTGGCGTTAAACTTTCAATGCCATCAAGAAAAGAGACAATTTTTTTTCTCAATAAATTGGGTAAAGCACCCCGATTCGATACGAGATCGCATCCGGCTGCATCTGCTGCCATCCATAATTCTCTATCAGGCTGGGTTACAGCAGCTGCCAAAAAACATTTCGGCCATTTTTCTTTCCATTTTGAAATGAATTCAATAGAGTTTTCCATTTCAATTTCAAATATTATCATGGTAGGGATTATTTCATCAGACAGTGCTGACACCAATTCCAAATCATTGAACTCAATACCAGTTTTGGACGCGACACGGTCCAAATGACTTCGTAAAATTGGATTTTGAACGATACGAATGAATGAGTTTGCCAAAATTACGCTTTCGATTTGTTAAAATAATCTATGGAATTAAGCATCGCCCAAAACATCACTATTTCCCATGGAATAATCCATGATTTCTATAATATCAAGTACTTGAAGTTTGCCATCGTTATTGGTTGATTTTACCGCATCTTCGAATCGTGATACTTCATATGGACAACATACTGCTAATACTTCTGCACCTACTTCGATAGCTTCTTTCACACGGTTTTCGGAAAGGCGTTCTGATGTATGATCTGCAACCAATCCATCCAGCCACATTCCACCACCGCCACCACCGCAACAGTAACCTTGTTCTTTACAGCGATACATTTCCATAAACTCAATACCAGGAATTGCATTAAGTAGCGTACGTGGTGCATTATACTCGCCATTATGGCGACCAAGATAACACGGATCATGGAATGTAACTTTCTTTGGGTAAGGCCGTTTCATCAGAGACTGAAGGGCATCAACATGCTCTGATAAAAATTGGGTATAATGCTGGACGTTATATTCTTTTTTTGTCACTTTTGGATAGAAATTTTTGAAAGCATTATAAGCGTGGGGATCGCTCACCACCAGGTTGTTGTGCTCATATTTTTCAAACTGTGCACCATTATGCTCGGCTAATTCTTCAAATAAACCTGTTTCACCAACCAATCGCTGGGAATCGCCATCACACTTTTCTTCTTTCCCTAAAATACCGTAATCAATCCCCAAACGATTAAAAACGCGAACCATAGCTTTTGCCGCATCATTACCGCGGTTATGGTATGAAAAATAGTCACTCACATACCACAAGACATCTACTGGCTGGGGATTATCTTCTTTGGATAAATCTCGAACCGGTTCTTCAAATTTCTTCATCCATTTCACGCGCTTGCGAGCCGATTCACCCATGGGATTTCCATATTCCGCGACATTTTGCAGCATATCTTGAAGTTCATCCGGAACATGACCGTTCAGTACAGCTTGCTCTCTAACTGCCGGCATGATTTTTATCATATCCACTTCTTTTGGACATACGCGAACACAATTTGTACAGGTGGTACAAAGCCATAAATCTTTATCTTCAAACAGGTTTAGACCCGTTTGAAGTTTGCGAAAAATTTTCCGGGGACCATAACTGCCCACATTATCGATAGGACACACGCCAATACACTGGGCGCATTGGTAACACCAACCCATGGATTCGCCACCATCCAATTCCGTAACTTTGTCCATATAGGTCAGGTCGTATTCCATGATTTCTCGCGGTTCATACATTCTGTTCCATTCACCGGAAACATCAATTCCATCGATAACGACATTATCCTTTTCTATCCATTTTTCATATTTATGATCAGCCATAACTAATTTTTCTCCAAATTATGTACGCCAAGAACCCGTTGTGTTAATTCCGGTAATTCCGGCAAAATGCGATTGAATTCCTGGGAAAGTTTTACTTTAAATACAGTGTACATATAAACAGCATAGACACAAGCTAACAATACATCCGTACCAAATAATCCCCTGCCCATGCTTGAAAAACTTTTAGCGTGCCCGACTGCATTTACAAATATAATCGCTTCCCCTACTTTACGATAGATGCCACCATTAGTTTCTGATAAAAGATCTACATCTTCCTGGACAACTAAAGGCAGTGCGCCTGTATTTGCATCCGGATCCCAAATCCAATTTGTCCAAAGCCAATATTTTTTTGGATGAGTAAAATGCAATAGTTCACTGGCAAAATTAATTCGCATTTTCTCTTCTATGTTTTCTATGGAATCGACAAAATGATTAAACCGGTTTTCAATAGGATCATCGCCATATAAGAGAGTCTCCATATTATTTCGTATGTTTTCAAACCCATTTGCTTTTAACAGTCGTTTTGATTTTCGTCGAATAGAAAATATTTTTCCGACAACTTTTTTAAAATCATCTTCAGACATGGTTGAAATGTCTTCAGGATTTAATATAGAATTAAAAAGATCGCTTTTCTCTTCTAACTTTTGCCCGATATTTTCCAGTTCAGCGGATGTTGCTAACTTTGTTGCTTCCTTCATGAATTCCAATGCGGATTCAGAATCCACCACATCCTTAACACTTACATCATCATATAACATTAAAAAACCAACCTGTTTATTTAAGCGAGTTTTAAATCAGCTTTTCTTACGAAAGCACATGACTTCATAGCTGCAGAACCTCCCGTTGAAATAGAGTCTTCTAAATCAGCTGGTCCTGTGGTTGCGCCGGCAGCAAAGACACCGGGAACTTGAGTCTCTACCGTATTTAATGCACCGCCAATAGTCTCAATAAATCCATGGGATTCCAATGGTATATCAAATATTTTTGACATTTCTTTCGTTCCTTCACTGGGTTCCATGCCAACGGACAATATGACCACATCCATGGGCACTTCCATGGGACGACCCATGGTGGTGTCTTCACCCTTAACTACAACAGTATCACCCCGTTGTGTAATTTCTGTTACGATACCGCGAATAAAGTTGACTTTATATTCCTCCTGGGCTTTCCAATAAAGTTCATCTTCCCAAAATCCATACATACGCATATCAATGTAAAATACAAAAACACGGCAATCCGGTAACAAATGGCGAATTTCTATGGCTTCTTTTGTAGCAATGCCACAACAAACTTTCGAACACCAAAAATTCCCAATTTGCCTGTCCCGGCTGCCAACACACTGGATAAAACATACCTGTTTAGGTTTTTCACCCGTTGAAGGTCGAACAAAGTCCCCCGCTTTCAGCATCCGTTCTGCATCCACTAATGTGATGACATCATCATATTCATAATAACCATACATTTGTGTTTCCTTGCCCGGATCAAAATGTTGGAAACCCGTTGCGACAACAATACTGCCCACATTTATGGTTTCGTCACCTTTTCCATTTTTCAGTGTCACATTCAGATTTGGAGCTTCGCCTTCCGATGCTGTCACAATCGTATTTAATCGAATATCAACCAGGGGATTATCTGTGACTTTTTCGATCATTTCATTCATGGCTTCTTCCGTATTCCGCATGTCTGGCGTGATGGCTGCATAATCTGCAGAAATGGGTGTACCACCCAAAAATTCTGCTTTGTCCACCAAGATTGCATTATATCCAAGATCGGCGATTCCCCGGGCTGCTTCGAGCCCGGCGGGTCCGCCACCAATTACTAAAATAGGCAAATTAGGCATCTGCATCCTCCCATGTCATAAATTCTGTTCCATTTTCTTTTAAGCGTCCTGCAACTTCTTCAAACTCTGCCCATGCTTTTTCATGATCGATTCCCATTTTTTCCATTAGCGGTTTCATATCCACTCCATGCCAATGAAGCTGGCAAACTTTGTAGGGATGAGCACCCATGGCTAACGCGGCAAATTGCGCATCGGACATGACTGGAATTCCCACATTTCTTCCATGAGCTTGTGTCGAAAATTGACTTTTATCCAATGTCGTCACACAGCCAGTATCATGAGTCAATGTTACATCAGGATTCGCTTCTTCTTTCATCCGTTCAATCTTCCGAATGGTTGCAAAAGATCTTGAAAAATCCCGACTCACTAAAATGTGGCGAAAACCAAATCCACAGCAGTCATGCCAAGTTGAATAATCAGCAACTTCCGCTCCCAACGCTTTGACCAAACCACTGACAATTGCTGTGCGTTGACCATCATATAAATCACGATCATATATGGCATCTTCCACCACCAGTTTGTGATAGTGACATGCGGGGTGAACGGTGGTTCTAATATTGGAAAAGTCCAATACTTGTTTTTTTGCAATATCATCGGCCATCACATGCACCCATTCAGAGTAATGAACAATTTCTTCCGGAAAAACAAAGGGCATTTTCAATCGATCCATTACTTTCCGTACTTGATCCCGCAATTTTTGATGGTGCAAAATCTCTTCACGAACTTCTTTATAATGGCCATAACTGGTACCGCAATGAATCAAGGGGAAATAGCCATCTAATTTTGCCTGGGCAAAATTCCGGATTGCCACCGCTGCTTGCGCGGCAGAATTGGAAGTAGACGATGCATAATAATTCCACGCGGTGCACGATGACTGATCTTTTGGGTCATGATAATCTTTGTTAAACTGGCGATTCAACCAGAAAATTGCTGTTGAGTATCCTGGAATATGTCCACATTGGCCACAGGACTTATGATGCCATGTAAACTCTAACGGAATTTTCTTTTTTCGACCATATTTTGTTTCTACTTCCACAAAAGGTTCCGGCACTCGTTGGACTTCCAATTCGCCTTTCGCTTCCAGATCAAAAAGTAATTCCCTGTAATCTTCTGTTGGTGGTTGCCCTTTGCGAATGAATTCTCGTGTCGAAGCTTTTGGCGGTGACGCAGTTGCTACACTCATTTTAACTCCCTGTTAATCTTCCAATACATTTTCAAAATCATCAATATCATACCCGTGCTCATCAAGTAACTCTTCCATGACTTCTTCCAGAATCATGAATATTCCCTCATCAATTTTTTCTATCATTTCCAGATTGCCCGTTAATTTCCAAATCATGTACAGTTCCAACCGTGTTTTTTCTGAAACATCCCAAGCCAATTCGGTCGTATGCATGGTTTCTGGTGGAATGGCTCTACGCCAAACATCCAAATTTTCCGAAACAGCTTTAACATCGGGGCCCCAATCAGGGAAAAAGTCAGGTTGGAGCATATCCGGCGCCACCTGTGTTCCGGTAGACATAATCTTATAAATAATCCTGCTATACGCTTGCAATGCTTTTTTCGCAGATGACAATCCATGATTCACCGCCACTTCCCGCATGATAGTGATGATTGTTCCTGGATTATTTTGCCGCGGACAACGCGTGCAGGAAAAACACTGGGAGCAATCCCAAACACTGTCATTCAATAATTCATAAAAAGTATCCACATCTTCCCGGGCCATTATTTGAGCAAATACACGTGGACTAAAATCATAAAATCGCGCTGACGGGCAAGCCGCTACACAAATACCGCATTCATAACATCCATACAAAGTTGTATCCCAGCGCATATCATCCTTTACTTCCTGAAAAAGTTTCTGCTTTTCTTCGTAAGGGACATCCATGTATTTTGCATCTTTATAAATCGACATTCGTGATCCTAATGTTTTATTTGATTCAATTCTAAAAAATCTTTTTCTAATTGAATTGCTTCCGGCAAGCCAATTATTCTTTTTAGTTCTTCCTCACCTTCACAAAAAATCAAAGTTGGGATTGTTTTGATTCCTACCTCCTGTGCTTTTGATAATCCTGTTTTATTTTCCAATTTTACGGTTTCTAAATTTAGATCATCATTTGATTCAGTTAATTTCCATGCCATCTCAACTGCAGGGGCACATTCAGAGCATGCAGGATGTGTAAAAACCCGAAGTGTCATTTTTCCCAAGATTTAGGATAGCTCCCAATTAACCTTCAAAGCCTTCACAATGGATACATTCGCCCATTTCTTTTTCAGCCATGTAGGCATCAAAACCAGAAATAGCATTGTCACCCGTCACCAATTCTCCGGAATCGCCATCATAATCGCTGGGCTGAATGCGGACGATCCATCCCTGTTTATAAGGACTCCTATTCAGAACTGTGGCATCACTTTCTACAGCATCATTTTTGGCTATGATTTCTCCAGAAAAAGGCGTTTTAACCGGTCCAACCCATTTCCCACTTTCAACCGTGGCAATGCTTTTACCCTTTTTAACGATTTTTCCAACTTTTTTTGCACGACAGTGAAGCATGGCGCCAGCCAATGATTGGGCAATATCTGTCATACCCAAATTAATCGTTCCATCATCATTCTTTTTGATCCAAACATTGAAATCCACATGATAGGATAGTTCATCCGGCAACATACAATTTTTTAGTTCAGCCATTTTGTTCCCTTATTTAATAGGTTAATACCAAATCACTGTCAAGTCCTTCATCAGTCATAAAGGCTGCACCAACTACGCCGTCACATTCTTCAATGAGGTCATCTTCGGTCATATCGTGTAGTTGCAACGCAGCAGAACAAACATACATTTCTGCGTCCGCTTCCTTGGCATCACGAATAAAATCCATCACGGATTTCCCACCTTCTTTTGCATATAACGCATCTGCTTCACCTTTTTTCATAAGAAGTACACCATCAATTTGAAATATGATCATGACTTCATTATCCATGGCGGCGGCGACACTTGCCATATAAAAAGGTGTTGCGCACCGTTGGGGTGTATCCGGCCCCGATGTAACAAATATGGTTACTTTTCCATCTTCTGACATTTTATTTTCCTTTGATTCCTATATAAACAGTTGAATATCTGCTTCAGAAGCAAATTCCAAAAATGTGGCTGCGCCACCTACATCAACGCCATCAATGAATTCTTCTTTATCAAATCCGAAAACATCCATGGTCATCTGGCAGCCGATGAGTTTTACACCGGATTCCACACAAATTTCTCGCAGTTCTTCGATTGAAGCTACTCCTTTATTCTTGAAAGTTTTCTTCATAAGAGATGTAGCCATGGTTTCAAATCCTGGGGCATTTCCCATTAAAACATTTGGCATAGGCCAATCGAAATCCTGAAACCCTTTTGGTCCAAAGGGCATTTTCATGGGCATAGCTGGATTTGATGCTGGCGCCACTTTTGCTTTTATTTCTTTTTTCAGCAATGTCAGCCCATAAAAGGTGAAAAATATTTGTACCTCCATATCCAATGCGACGGCTGTGGACGCTAAAATGAAAGGCGGATAGGCCCAGTCTAAAGTACCCTGAGACGCAATTAGGGCCATTTTCTTTTGATCACTCATAGTGAACTCCTTTATTTTGTTTTATTGGAATATCAAGTTTTTTGGATATAAAATGTATAAATACCACCTTCTTCATTGTGTGATAACATTTCATGTCCGGTTCTTCTCGTCCAGGCATTCATATCATTTATTGAGCCTGGGTCAGTGGCTACCATTTTTAATACTTGCCCCTCATCCATTGTATCTACTTGTTTTTTTGTTTTAAGGATGGGCAAAGGACAATTCATTCCTTTACAATCTAATTCTTGATCATATGCTATATCATTCATGCTACTTCCTCTTGGTTGCTTGTTATACTAAAGTCAAAATCCCATTCTCCTGAATTCAACTTTTCTTGGACTTCACTCATGCAGTCAAGGATTTTTGTAATAAATTTATTCGCCAACGAATAATAATAACGAGTCCCTTCCTGGCGAAAGGTCACTATGTCCCGGTCATACATAACTTTCAGATGCTGGCTGGTTACTGGCTGAAGCAAGTTAAATTCCCGCTGAATTTGCCCAACAGTTTTTTCACCGTCTTCTAAATATTCTACAATTTTAATGCGGTCGGGATGTCCAAGTGTTTTTAAAATTCGAGCAGCCATTTGAATAAATTCGGTTGAGATAGATTTTGCCATTATTTTACCTTACAAAGATTATATTTCTTTTATATTAAGAATTTAATATATAAAGAATATATTATATTTAAAACAAAAAGAGTAAACAAAAATGAATTTAAAAATAATCCCAGCTACTGTTTTCATTCTCATTGGCGGCAAAAGTGAACGATTTGGGTTCCCCAAATGGAAAGCAAAGATTCACAACCAAACCGTCTTGGATAAAATTTGGAATGTCTGTGACATATTTGAAAATCGGGTAATTGTTGGCAAAGCAAAACCCCATTCAATCTCCTATCAATTTATGCACGATGAATTGAGTATTAATGCTCCCATAAATGGACTCTACACATCTCTTAAAAATTCAAAGACAGATTGGGTTTTTCTTCTTTCCTGTGATTTGCCCTTAATTGCGAAAAGTGTTTTTGAAACGCTTTGGGAATCCAAAACCGAAAATATCAGCGCCATCATTCCCAAAGCAAATGGCATAACTCAAGTAACATGCGGTTTTTATAATAAACGAATGGTGCCCATATTAGAGGATGAAATTCAGAATGAGAATTACAGTCTAATAAAACTTTTAGAAAATATAAACCTTCATCAAATCAACTTTGGCGATGATGACCATTTTATAAACATGAATACGCAAAATGACTATAATAAGATTATCAACATGGTACATTAAATTCAATTCAACATTTTTTGGAAATTTATTCACATTATGACAATATCAGAAACATCGTTACTTGCTAAAGTACAAAATAACTTTATAGGGCTTGATACAGTTTATACACTGGCAGATGATCGTAAAACCAAACGAATATATTTGGACTCAACTGCATCAACACTTATGATGGGAAAAGTTTATGATTTAGTTGGAAAATTTTTAGACCATTACGCTAATTCCCATAGTTTGCTTCATTTTTCTGCCAAAATTTCAACAACACAGTACCAATGGGCTCATGATAGAGTTTTATCATTTTTGGGTGCTGATCCAGAAGAATACACCTGCTTTTTTACAGGAAGTGGAACAACGGCTGGCATTAACCGCCTTGCCAGAGTTTTTCGAGATTATCGACCAGATAAAGATATTGTTCTGGTTTCCATTATGGAACACCATTCCAATGATCTCCCCCATCGTAAGCATGCAGGGAAAGTGGTTCATACCCCCCTAAAAATTCATTCTTCAGGCCAACCCGGCTGTTTGAATATCGATGCCTTGAAAGAAAATCTTAAAAAATATGGCGAGCGCGTTAATTATGTAGCTATAACTGGTATTAGTAATGTGACAGGAATCATTAATCCAATTTATGACATTGCTGAATTAGCGCATAAATATGGCGCACTTGTTTTAATTGATGGCGCTCAAATGGCGGCTCATATACCGGTAAAACTGTCGGACCATAAAAATCCGAATCGAAATATAGATGCTTTTGTTTTTTCCGGTCATAAAACCTATGTCCCCGGTGCGCCGGGCGTGGTTGTGTGCCGGAAAGATATTCTATTAGCCATCGAACCTGAAGAAGTGGGCGGTGGTATGGTAGAAGATGTATTTGTTGATAATTATTTAATTAAAGATTATTTCCCGGATAGAGAAGAAGCGGGAACGCCAAATATCCCAGGTGCCATAGGTTTAGCCACAGCGATCCAAATCTTAGATCGTATAGGTATGGATGTGATTTATGAAGAAGAAGAAATTTTGGTGAACGCTGCTTTGAAACGCATGTTAGAAAACCCAGATATGGTTATTTATGGCGAAACAGATGTTTATAAATGTACCAGGGCCGGTTCAATTTCATTCAATATAAAAGGAATGCACCATGGTTTGACCGCAGCTGTACTGAATGATTATTTTAATATAGCAGTACGGAATGAATGTTTTTGCGCCCATCCCTATGTAAAGGAATTGATATTGGACGATATGCTGGATGCGATTGAGGACATGAATCAAGATGAAATCGAATCAAAATATAAACTGCTCGCTGGAATGGTTCGTGCTTCTTTTGGTATTTATAATAAAATGGAAGATGTGGATACGCTTATCAATGCCCTAAGTGAAATTGCTAATGGGAAAGAAAAGTTTTCTCAATTATATCATGTAGATGAATCCGGGAATTATGTACATAAAACATTTACAATGGAATTGGAAAACAATTTTTCAATTCCCGATATTTTGGACAAATACTTAAATTCAATTTAAATTGACCGACTTTATTGCATGATTTTATACATCATAATTAAAATGTCTTAATTATATCCATTATACTTATATTTCGCACCCCTTTTTTTGGAGGAAATTGATTTATTAAGTGAAGTATTATTTGTAGTACCCTCTTGAACACCTTTCTATTTTATTTTGGTGTAGTCTTTTCAACTGAGGGTTAGGGGTATTAACAATCTTATAAACTCAATAATTAAAGGTAAAAAAATGAGTGAAGTAAAAACAGGAACCGTCAAATGGTTCAACGATTCTAAAGGATTTGGATTTATTTCCCCAGAAGATGGTGAAAAAGATCTATTCGTTCACATGAGCAATATTGTCATGGAAGGATTTAAAACCTTGAAAGATGGACAAGCTGTTGATTACGAAGCAGGAACTGGAGAAAAAGGTCCGGTTGCACTTAACGTAATTCCAAAGTAGTCTGTCTGAATCACGGGAGAGATTCATTCTCTCACGTAGATATTATATCTAAAATAGCCTTCCGCCACCTGGCGGAGGGCTATTTTTTTATTCATCCAATTTATCAATCTGCCTTTGATCTCGCCCACCTTCAAAAAGTTCTTTTAACCACATTTCTATCACCCCCTAAAATAATCCCCTTACTTTTAGGTTCTTCAGCCACCACTTTTACGCAGGAAAGAATAAAATCGAGATAGTCACCTAAAGCATCATATTCATGGACACCGCGATCTGTTAAATCTTCAAAAAGCCTAATTGTTTTGGTCACCATTGACATCAAATATCTTTATTTTTTTATTCAAACCTCATCTAAGTCAAATTATAAATTTCTTTGTCAAATACGAAATGTGCACCCTGAATTGACATATTTTCACTAATATCAGCCCTAGAAAGTTTTATTGTATTTTAATAACCCTAATAATTAAATTTGGGTCCCCTTATCTGAAGGAATTTGATTTTTTGAGTGATGTATTATTCTAGTACCCTCTTGAACACCTTTCTATTTTTTTGTGGTGGAGTCTTTTCAATTGAGGGCTAGGGGAATTAACAATCTTATAAACTCAAATAACAAAAGGTAAAAAAATGAGTGATGTAAAAACAGGAACCGTAAAATGGTTCAACGATGCTAAAGGATTTGGATTTATTTCCCCTGAAGATGGTGGAAAAGATCTTTTCGTTCACATGAGCAATATAATCATGGAAGGATTCAAATCTTTGAAAGATGGACAAGAAGTTGAGTATGAAGAGGGCACAGGCGATAAAGGGCCGATTGCACTTAACGTAACACCTAAGTAGTCTTTCACAATAATGTGGGGAATTTTTATCTCACATAGATATTTATAAAATATCGAAAAAGCCCCCTGAATACAGGGGGCTTTTTAATTGATTCCAAATTCAAAAAGAGTCTTATCTAACGATCTAATTTTTCAATTCGCCGTTGATGACGCCCGCCTCCAAATGATTCGTCCAACCACATTTCAATTACACCATAAATTTCATCTTCCGTCATAAAGCGGGCACCCAAAGATAGGATATTTGCATTATTGTGTTCTCGGGAGAGTTTAACTATTTCTACTGGACCATTATAAAATACTGCTGCCCGAACACCTTTGACCCGGTTAGCTGCCATGGCTTCCCCCTGTCCCGAACCACCTAATATGATTCCGCGACTTTCAAGGTCGGATGCTACCGCTTTAGCGCAGGGAAAAATGTAATCAGGATAATCATCTAGTGCATCATATTCATGGGCACCGTGATCTGTTACTTCATGGCCTTTTGAGATCAAATAATCCCGAATGATATTTTTCAGGTCTAGTCCAGCATGGTCTGTAGCAATATGTATTTTCATTTAGTTACACGTTAAAGTAGTTTATTTAAATGAGCCCTAATCTTTTTCTCAACTTGATCTGCTGTAAAACCAAATTTTTGCGCTAAATCTTTCCCCGGTGCGGATGCACCAAAATGATCAATACCAATTGAGAGTCCATTAGGCCCTGAATATTTTGCCCACCCTTGGGTAATACCTGCTTCCAGAGTCACTTTCAAACAACCCCGAGACGGAATTAAATCAGTTTTAAATTTGTCTGATTGAATTTCAAATAATTCCATACAAGGCATACTAATGATACGGCAGTTTTTATCATGCATTCTTTTGGATGTTTCAATTGCAAGAGCAACTTCAGACCCAGTCGCAATCAATACAATTTCGGGTGACCCTTCACAATCTTTTCTTATATAAGCGCCATTTTTTACTCCTGACTCAATCTTGAAATAATCCATATCTGAAACTGGCAGACCCTGACGAGTCAATAAAAGTGCTGAAGGTGTATTTCGATTTTCCATTGCCAGTTTAAAACAAACAGCCGTTTCTTTGGCATCGCCGGGGCGAAATACATTAAAATTTGGAATCGCTCTTAGGGCCATGGTATGTTCAATGGGTTGATGCGTTGGGCCATCTTCCCCCACCCAGAATGAATCATGAGTAAATTCATGAATAGCTCGTACTTGTTGAATAGCTGCCAACCGAAGTGCTGGGCGCTCATAATCTGCAAATACCAAAAAAGTGCCACCAAATGGAATGATGCCACCATGTAATGACATTCCATTCATCATTGCAGCCATAGGGAATTCTCTCACACCAAAAGCAATATTTCTACCAGATTTATTATTCTTTTGAAAATCGGAATATTTATTTGCAAAATTTCCTGTGTAATTCGATGGCTCTAAATCTGCGGAGCCCCCAACAAGGTTGGGTAATAATTGAGCATAATGATCCAAAGCTGAACCAAACGCCTTCCTTGTAGCCAATGAAGTACTTTCTTCAAATTCGGGGTAGGTAAAAACTGGAAGTTGATCTTCCACAGCAATGGACCAAAATGAATCGACACCTGAATCTTTTCTGCATTCTGATAATTGCGTATCCCAATCTAAAACTATTTTATACAATGAATCAAATCTGGATCGAAAATGATGTTTGACTTCGTCAGGTAAAAAGAAAGATTCTGGTGCCAAACCGAGAGCATCTTTTGTTGCATAAATTTCATCATCTGGCAGAGGTGCGCCATGCGTATTATGGTCTCTCTCCATTCCAGCACTCCCTTTCGCCATGATCGTTTTTCCAATAATTATACTGGGTATATCCATGATTTGAGCTTTTTCAATTGCACTCCTAATTGCTTCATGATCATGCCCATCAATTTCTTGAACATGCCAGCCAAATCCTTCAAAGACGGTAGCATAATTTGTGGAATCACATCGCGATACACCTCCAGAAATCTGAATCTCATTTGAATCATAAAAAACAATGAGATGAGATAACCCTAAATGACCAGCCAAAGATGATGCCCCCAAGGTAATGGGCTCTTGCATATCACCATCGCTTGCAAGAACATATGTATAATGATTTACCAACCCCTTTGCATTTTTCGACTTTTCTTCCAGGACATGTCGGAGAAATGTTTCTGCAAATGCCATGCCGGTGCCCATACCAAATCCCTGCCCCAATGGGCCGGTTGTACATTCTACACCAGGGATTTCAACTTCCGGGTGTCCTGGCGTTTTACTATGCAACTGCCGGAATTGTTTAAGATCATCAAGGCCAAGCCACCCAATCAAATGGAGTAATACATACTGGAGTGCAGATTCATGTCCTGCAGATAATATAAATCTATCCCGATTAAACCAATTTGGATCCTTCGGGTTAAACTGTAGATAATCTTTAAAAAGTATAGTGGCAAAATCTGCTGATGACATGGGACCACCGGTGTGACCAGAATTTGCTTTTCTAACTGTGTCCATAATCAATCCTTTGATCACAGAAACAGTAAAATGATCCTTCTCTTCTGGGCTCCAGGTGGAAAAATTATCTAAATCTTTATATTTGCTCATTTATTACTCAGTCAGTTGATAAAAATCTTTTATTGTTTGAATTGGATTATTTGATTTAAATATTTCTGATCCCGCAACAAGAACATTTGCTCCTGCGTCTATTACTTCTTTAGCATTATAGAGTTTGATGCCTCCATCCACTTCAATTAAAACTCTATCTAAACATTTTTCATTAAGATATTTTCTAATTTCAGAAATACGCTCATTTGCCCCCGGCAAATATCCCTGTCCACCAAACCCTGGCTCTACACTCATGATCAGCACAACATCCACTTTATCCAAAATTGGAAAAATATCTGATAAGGGTGTTGCAGGTTTGATTGAAACACCTACTTTACTTCCACAAGACCGAATGAGATCAATAACACCTACCGGATCATTAGTAGCTTCAATATGAAAGGTAATATTATCTGCACCGGCCTTGGCAAAGGGCTCTACTAGTTTTTCCGGATCCACCACCATCATGTGAACATCTATAAATTTTTCTGTCTTTGGGCGAAGAGATTTTACTACTGGTGGACCAATAGTAAGGTTGGGTACAAACTGATTATCCATCACATCTACATGGATCCAATGGGCTCCGCCTTTATTGCATATTTCCAGTGCCGCTTGCAAATTGGAGAAATCTGCTGATAAGATGGATGGGGCTAATTTAAAATTTGGGGACATTTTTAAGGCGAGAACTTATGAAAATGATTAGGCGATAGGATTAAGATTTAGGATACATGAACTCTACTATTTCATTCAGATCAATATGGAGGCTACCGCTTACCGGACATGTGTGAGCTGCTCTTTCCAATTTAACCTGATCTCTCCTGTCCGTCTTGGATTAGATACCATGATCTTTTCCACTTCGGCTGTGGTTCCTTCTATCATAATTCCATCACGTTTTGCAACAATTCCCATAATTGTTAGCATGCAAGATGCTAATGCTGTAGCAACTAAATCTGTCGGTGAAAATGCTTTACCTTGGTTATCAACCGGTGCATCCGTGATAATAGTTTTCCCCGATTGCAGATGAGTCGATTCAGTTCTTAAATTTCCCTTATACACAACTTTCGAAATCATGAGGTTACTTCCTTAAATACACGTTTAAAATTTCCACCTAAAATCTTTTTCACATCCCGTTCTGAATACCCTCTTTTCAGTAATGCTTTAGTGAGATCAGGTAATTTTGAAATCTTATCTATTCCCCTTGGAAGGATTTCAACACCATCCCAGTCTGCACCTATGCCAACGTGATCAATGCCGATTAAATCTATTATATATTCAATATGGTCAACTACATCGCCCAAATCTGGTACTACGCTTTGAAGATGTGGTACTAACATTTCACTTTCCTTGTACCAGTAATTGTCACTATTAGGATCATATAATTTTGCTAATGAATCAGATTTTAATTTGAATGATTCTTTCACCACTTTAGCTTTTTCTTCATATGCAGAATCAATATACCCGGGATAAAAGTTTACAAACACTACTCCACCATTTTCTTTTATAGCCAATAGTTGCTCATCTTTCAAATTTCGAAAATGCGGACAAATATTGTAGACCGATGAATGAGACGCAATTATTGGTTTTGAAGTAGTTTTTATAATATCATAAAAAGTCTGCTCACCGGAATGAGATATATCAATCATGATACCCAGTTCATTACAGCGATTAATCACATCTTCCCCAAAATCTGTTAATCCCTTAAATGCAAGTGAATCTCCTCTTAGAGTTTCATCTTTTGCCGACGTGGCCCAGTCAGTAGAATTATTCCAAGTAATGCCCAAATAACGGGTACCGCGATCATACAAAGCATTCAACTTTTCCAAATCATTCTCTATTGCATGTCCGCCTTCTACCCCAATCATGCATGACATTATCTCGTGTTGATCATTATAAACCAAATCTTGATAATCAAAAGGAATAGCCCATTGGTCTGGGACACGAGAACAAAGGTATTCTAATTGGGAGATCATTTGATTGGCGCGATTATAATATTCACCTTCACTAAACTCCTGTGGAGAAACCCAAATTGAAAACACCTGGCAATCTACTCCACCCGTTTTGAATTTTGGTAAATCGGAATGGCTTTCAGGAAGATTTGTTAAAATATCACGGCCGATCATGGATCGAAGCAATACATCATTATGGGTGTCTACTACAAAGGCATTTTCATGGAGCTTTGACAAATTTTTCTCACATCCAAACAATAGACAGATAAAAACAATTTTTTTTATTTCCTTTATATTGACCAATCTCATTATTCAATAATTTTATTGACGCTTTTCAGAAAATTGATCCATAATATATTCTGCCAATGCCGTAATGGTGAGGCTTGGATTCACACCCAGGTTTGAAGGCACAATTGAGCCATCTGCCACAAAAAGATTATCATAACCATATATGTGCCCTTTATAATCAGTTACACCTTTTTCTGGGCTATCCGCCATAATGCATCCTCCTAGGATATGTGCAGTTGTAGATGTATTCAATAATATTTCCGGTATACTTGCAGCTGGATCACCATTCATTTTCTCAGCCATTCGTTTCGTATATTCATTGGCAACCGGTATGTATGCAGGCACTTTCTGATCAGTATTGCAGTTTGAATTCATGGATCTTTTTCCCAAACGCCACCAGCGACGTTTATAGTCAAATCGCATATAATTACCAAGAGTTTGCATCACCAAAAGGTAGGTCGATTTTTCAGCAACACCAAAAGGATTCAGACTACGCAGAAAAACGATAGGATGAAGTATTATATTCGAGAGCCACGACAATGGTCGAGGAATCAAATCATGTTTATCCACCAATATGGTTGCAAGAAGTGACATAGCTCCTTGTCCCTTGCCATATCGACAAACTTCAATATGAGTATCATTATCAGGATAAATCCCAGACGTTATTGCAATTCCTTTTGAATAATCCACATCCTTTCCTTTTGCAATAACACCCTGTATGGCTTCACTGTTTGTACGTATAAAATTACCTAACTGATCAGAGATGCTGGGTAAAGAACCGTTCTCTTTACATTGGAGCAATAATTTGACAGTTCCCATGACACCGCCAGAAAAAATAACGCCATCAGCTTGGAATACTATTTTCTTTTTAAAAAATCCCATTACATGTTTTGCAATTATCTTATAACCACTTTGCCCAACTGGTTTTACGTCCAGAACCCTGGTCTCCGGTATCACTTCCACTCCAAGTTGTTCTGCAAAGTAAAGATAATTTAGGTCTAGGGTATTTTTTGCGCCATGACGGCATCCGACCATACAACCGCCGCAGAGGGTACACCCTGTTCTATCAGGGCCTTTTCCATCAAAATAGGGATCAGGTACTGTTTTACCAGGCTCTCCAAAATAAATACCAACATCGTTCAAATGGAATGTATCTCCTACTCCTGCATCTTCAGCACATTCTTTCAACAATTTGTCGGCATGAGAGATCACTTTGCTTTGAGTTACTCCAAGCATTTTGCTTGCTTTCTGATAATACGGTAGCAGTTTTGCTTTCCAGTTTGGACTACTCCAAGCTAGGTCATCAAATGCTTTATCAGGCGGCACAAGTAAATTATTGGCATAAACCAGGCTACCGCCACCTACTCCGGCACCATGAAGTATAAACACATCTTTTAATAATGTGAGCGCTTGGGTTCCATACCAACCAATTTTAGGGAACCAAAAATATTTTTTGAAGTTCCAATTCGTTTTCGGAAAACCATTGGCATGGTATCGCTTGCCTTGTTCGATGACAGCCACATTGTATCCCTTTTCTGCAAGTCGTAGGGCAGACACTGATCCTCCAAACCCAGAACCAATAATAATATAATCGTATTTTTTCAATTGACTTGAACCATTATTACATACATACTGATATTTTCATTTGAGGGGGACTAGTTTCTCCGTTATGTTTGAATGTAATTGTTGTTTCGTTAGGTTCTCAATTAAATACTTATTCATTAGATCCAATTGGATTTGACCACGGCAATACACATCGGCATAGGGTATTTGGTGAAATGATACCATAGAATATCTTGGGATAAAACAATCTGGGAATTGACGCTCCAATTCTAGTTCCAGTTTTCTCCTTTTTCTGTAAAATTCATCATTAACAGAGTCCCGCATTTCAATATAATTTTCGATTGCCATATCTGCAATGGCATGTCCATTCTCAACGTGAGATGATGAAAACTCTTCAAAAGTTTTTTCCCAGTTGCCGTTATGTTTCTCAATAAAATTGTTTAAGACGGAACAATCCTGAAAAGATGCATTCATCCCTTGTCCAAAAAAGGGAACCACCGCATGAGCTGCATCACCTACCAATAAAGCTTTACCTTTGTAGTGCCAGGGCTTGCAATATACTGAAGCTAGGTTTCCAATAGGGTTTGATTGAAAATCTTCAACAAGAGTCGACATCAATTCCAACGCATCCGGAAAATAATTTTGAAATAAATCAATAATGGTGGAAGATTCATAAATTGTTTCAAAACTTATTTCTCCCGTCGTTGGTAAAAAGAGTGTACACGTGAAAGTTTTATCCATATTTGGTAAAGCAATGAGCATAAAATCTCCGCGGGGCCAAATATGGAGTGCATTGGGCTCAATTAAAAAATCATTGGAGTCTGATGGTGGAATCACCAACTCTTTGTAACTATGTCCTAACGGCTTCTTTACAAAGTTAGCATTAGATTTTTCTATGATTGCTTCCCTCAGTGGTGAAGTTGAGCCATCGCATCCAATGACTGTTCCAAAGTGGGTTTGTTTTTTCCCAAAATCTAAAATATTTTTCGTTAGATCGACTGACTCCACCTTATGGTTGAAAAATATTTTTACGTTTTTTGTTTCTTCTGCTAACGTCATGAGTCCCATATTCAATTCTGCCCGAGATACTGAATAAATCACTTCCTTATCATGCTGTCCATAGGGTTGGATGTGGGTTTTTCCATCTAAATCATGAATCATTCGACCTTTCATGGGAATTGTGATAGGTTTGATTTTATCATAAAGCCCTACTTCACGCAGAGCTTGAATACCACGAACTGATAAAGCTAAATTAATGGAACGGCCTGCAGATTGACTGACTTTTCGCATATCCGATCTGCGTTCATACATTTCAACCAGGTATCCTCTTTTTGCCAAATAAGTAGCCATGAGCGGGCCTGCTAATCCTGCCCCAATTATATGTATTTTTTTATTTTTCATTATCGTTAGATTGATTTTTTCAATATTTCAACAAAACAAAATATATCCAAAAACGTATTGAATAATGGATGAGGTGCAATTCTAATAACATCTGGCTCTCGCCAATCACAGATAATGCTTTTTTCAGAAATTGTATCAAATACCTTTCGGCCGCCAGGAACGACCAATGATAATTGACATCCCCTTTCATTTGGGGTTATTATTGTCACATTCGGAAGTGAATTCTGAATCAAATATTCTAAATATCCGGTGATTTCAATTCCCTTTTCTCTAATGACTTTCATGCCTGCTTCTTCAAATATTTCCATCGACGCCAAAAGTGTTGTCATTCCCATAACTGGAGAATTACTGATTTGCCAACCTTCTGCAGTCTGAATAGGATCAAATTCTGGACCCATTTCAAAACGAGTTTGTTTATTTTGTCCCCACCAACCGGCAAGTCTTGATCCGTCCCAATCATGATGACGTTCATGTATAAAAATTCCAGAAGGAGCACCAGGGCCTGCACATAAATATTTGTATGAACACCATGCGGCAAAATCCACGTTCCATTCATGTAAATTCAAAAGGAGATTACCGGCAGCATGGGCGAGATCAAAACCAACAAATGCCCCAACAGACTTTCCCGCTTCTGTGATCGCTTTCATATCAAAGGCCTGGCCGGTGTAATAGTTTACACCACCTAATAAAATTGTGCAGAGTTCATCACCGTTCTCATTGATAGTTTTTAAAATATCATCAGTTCGAAGTATTTTTTCCCCATTTCTTGGTGCGAGTTCAACCAGACATTCTTTTGGATTAAATCCATGAAGTCTAATTTGTGATTCCACCGCATACTGATCAGAAGGAAAAGCACCTTTTTCAATCATAATTTTGTTACGCGTCTTTGTAGGCTGATAAAATGAAATAAGTAATAAATGAATATTGACTGTTAAGGCATTCATAACCACCACTTCTGATGGTTTTGCTCCTACAAGCCTTGCAGAAGGATGAATTAATCTTTCATGAAATTTTTCCCACCTGCCATGTTGACCTAATACACCATCTTTTTCCCATACATTTAATTCCTTCTCTATAAATTCTTTCGCAGTTTTGGGTTGGAGTCCGAGAGAATTACTACATAAATAAAGGACTTCATTTCCCTTCTTATTTTTAGGATAATGGAATTTCTTTCGATAGAATCTCAGAGGATCACTTTGATCCAACTTTTTCACAAAGGAAAGTGAATTTTCATAAATCATTTGAAATGATCGTGTGAAAGGCCTAGCCAGTCCAATGCGTTTTCAAAAAGAAGTTTATTTTTCTTCTGATCAGAATAATTAGATGATTCTATAAGATTCCCTGGTTCCAATTCACCCAATGGGAACGGATAATCTGTCCCTAAAGCAATCT
>JABHKE010000004.1 GCA_018692355.1 Fidelibacterota bacterium | reverse complement strand
TTCGAACCCACGGTACGCGTAAACGCACACACGCTTTCCAAGCGTGCTCCTTAAGCCACTCGGACACCTCTCCAAATATATTTTTAGTTAATGGGTTTATCCAATGATTCTAATCAGAAGTTTCCGGAGAATCTTCACCTTCTTTTTCTGATTTATTCTCTTCAGGTTCACTTGCATCTCCGTCAGAAGGAGTCTCATCATTGGAGTCAGAATCTACAGATTGATCTTCAGACTCTTCCGTTCCAGATTCAGGTGATTCTTTAGCTACAGGTTCGTCCGTTGATTTTTTACTCGATGCATCCAAATCTTCTACATCATCATCTTGGGAGTCAGGTTGTTCCTCCACTGCAGCAACAACGGTCTCATCAACTGTTTCATTAGATTCAACCGCCGCATCTTCTACAGGTACTTCAGGCGTATCTGCTTTTACGAATTGTGAAAGGTCAATATCAACCAAATTTGCAACTTCATCCATACGCTTAAGTGCTACGTCGAGTTGCTCCCCTTTCTTAGAGCGAACCATTTGTTCATTAAATCTCCACTGTCCGGTCTTTTCGGATTTTACACTTTTTACGTATTTAACATAAATTACTTCTTTATCTTTTGATCCTGCAGCTTTATCTGCAAAACTTTTTTGTTTTTTAGCCATTTTTTAAAATCTCCTGGGAATTAAGCCGGCGAATTTATATACCAATCAGTTTAAACTCAATGGTTATGAGGTGATTCACTCTGTTCTTTTTCAATCATTTTAGCCGTAGCCAATTTTCGCATATCTACCACATTGTCATGTTCATCCACTATTTCTACACCCAATAATGTTTCAATTGCATCTTCCAATGATATCAACCCCGTAGTCGTTCCAAAATCATCAGTCACCATGAATATCTGTTGACGACGTTTGACAAATTGATCCAGTACATCGGACACAGATTTACTTTCTTTCACTGTATGAATTGGTTTCATCAATTCACTCATTTTAATATGAAACCGGTCTTCAGCTTGCTCATTTACCAAGGTGTATCGATTAACTAATCCTATTATATTATCTAAATCCTCATCAAAAACGGGGATCCTAGAAAAGGCAATGGGTGAATGTTTTTCAACTACCTCCCCGACAGTGCGATTCTGATTGAGTGCAAAAACGACTGATCGGGGCGTCATCACTTCTTCAATTGCAATATCGTCCAATTTCATCAAGTTTTCAATGATATCCCCTTCTTGTTCATCTATAGATCCTTCGTCTTCACTAATCTCTGCCATAGCGAGTAACTCTTCTCGAGATGCCTTGGACTCTCCACCATTTTCTCCAGAATGAATAAAGCCAGCCATAAATTCAGATAGAACCACGAACGGATATGCAATTACCATAAGAGACCTAACAGTATATGCCGTAAAAGATGACAGAGATTTATTATATACAGCGCCAATTGTTTTTGGGATAATTTCCGAAAAGATCAAAATAGATAAGGTTAAAATCCCAGATGCAATGGCTACCCATTCGTTGCCATAAAGGACCATCGTTTGAGCACCAACACCTGCTGCACCCACTGTGTTTGCAACGGTATTGATTGTAAGTATTGCAGCAAGAGGACGATTTATGTTTTCCTTGAGCTCAGCCATTATCTTTCCCGAATGGCTTCCATTTTTTTCAAGGACAGATACGTGGGTAATGGAAATACTTAATAGCACTGATTCAAGAAGTGAACATAAGAACGACACAACGAGTGCCGTCACAAAATAGGTGATGAGAGCTGTCATTGACGGATGAATTTAGGGAAAAATTATGAAAGTGGTATAAGAATCAAGCACGAATCCAACGTACCACTTCTTTTATTGTGACTTTTTTTCCATAGAGCAAAACGGCAGTTCGAAAGATTTTCCCGGATATTTTCAACATAAACCAGCAGGAAATGATCATTAGGATCATGGTATAAATTATTTCTGGCATTTCCACACTTCCTGTTCCAAAACGAATTATCATCATAAAGGGTGTTAAAGGAGGAATATAAGTAGCCCCAATCGTAAAGGCTGAACTTGGATTGCTAATGAAATAAGATGCAAATACCATAGGTAGGACAGCAACTATACTAATTATCCCACTGGATTGTTGTGCTTCTTGTTCTGATGTAAAAAATGTCCCCATGGCTGCAAATATAGCAGCGTAAAATAAATATCCAGTAATAAAATATATCAAGAAAATAGGAATTTGAGAAAATTCGATAGTGGCTAATTCTTTGTATTCAGTTACGGCCAATCCCACAATAAGATAGAAACACATTTGTGTCAAACCCAATGCACCTAGACCTAATATTTTTCCACGCATTAATTCGTCTGGCGTTACAGATGATAATAGAATTTCAATTGTTCGACTGGTTCGCTCTTCCATAACAGATCGAAGTAACAATTGGCCACTCATAAAAACGGTCATAAACATAATCCCCAAAAACAAGAATGGAATTATAAAACTTATAAACCCATCTCCTTCAGAAGTTTTACCATCTTCATCTATTTTAAAAGTTTCAAATGAAATTCTTCTGCTTAATTGCCCAACCAACGACATATCGATATTTTGATCAATCATTCTTTGTTCAATTACAACTTGATTTAAGACTCGTCTCAATTGGGTATAAATCTTAATATTACTCAGGGATAGACTATAATACTCCACTTCCCCCGTA
>JABHKE010000005.1 GCA_018692355.1 Fidelibacterota bacterium | reverse complement strand
GTCTGGCTGCATAAAAGGAATAATTTTCCTTTCTAATTCCTTACCGTCTCCATTCGTAATGATTCGTGTTGTTTCTCCATCTTTTAGACTATGGATAAATTCAATTGTTTGGGTTATACTATTCTTAGTATTAAAATATTGTATCATTCTAAGATAAGCGCCTCTTTCCCAGAAAATTAGATGGCGACCAACAAATTCACCATTGGAGTCAAAATAAGACGATTCCACCACCTCTGCTACCATGGAGTCATCTTTATGCATGCTATAATTAAAATGATAATAAAAATAGGTAAAGCCTAGTTTATCTGTAAAGGACACTTCAAAAGGACGCCCATCTTTCCTGCTTTTGACATCAGCTATCCATCCGGGACGAATATAACTCAATTGGTCCGCATAAAGATATTTATCCAGGCGCTGTGCATTCCCAGTTGTATGAAATTCTACTTTATATTCGGAACGTGCACCAGACTTTGACCAGAGTAAATGATAGGTTTCTTGCTCTTCCCTGTCTGCCCCAAATCGTGTAACCGTCTTGATCCGGGCATCTTTATTATATTTGACCTGGTAGTAGTCTTGCCCATAAAAAGTCTGAGGATCACCCTTCAGGTCTAAAACTCGACGGTATGGATTCCAATATTTGTAATGATCAATCGCCCCGACTTTAATGTCCCATTGTTTTATTTTTGGTTTTTCAGTAGCCACCAAAAATGATAGAAATAAAAAATAAACAAAAAACCAATTTAGGTTTGATCGATAGATTAGGCCAGCCCCCAACTCATGAGAAGGATCATTAGGGCAAAAATAGAAAACCCCGCCACAGATCCTAATTGGAATCGCATATTGTAATCAATCACATCATCATCCAGTGTTTGATAATTCAGCGCAATTGTTTCATGCTTCCCCTCATCCACAAATACATCTAAACGACCCATGACAAGAATATCATTCATCATTTTTTCTTTTGAAGTTCTTGCATTGGGATCTCTGGAATATTCTTCCGTGAAATAGCCCACTTTATGCCAACCGGGCAATACATCTACTGGGTGTTCTAAAGGCGAATGCCCAACCAGTTGATTATCTACATAAATGGGAAGGTCATCTGTATCGCAGAGAATCTCCAATGTTGTCCGTTCCCGAGCGTCTTTCCATGAAGTTGGGTGGGATATCTTCTGGGCATCTTTCAGGTTTGGAAAAACAAAAGATGGATTTACATCCTTGGGGCGTACAAAATCTGCATAGGTTAATACAACAAGCACCTTCTGACCATTATCATGCAGAACCACATCGGAAGATCCAATCTTCCGGGCGCTATGGAAAGAGAGTTGAAGTGAATTATTTGACCAATCCTGTTGAATATCTTGAATCGGGTAAGAAGTTAAATTTCTTGTGAAACCCGAATCCGGTTGAATGATATGGTAAAAATTCAGTATGAACCAATTTCCCTGTTCAATCCACCCGGCGATATCAGTACGCTGAATGGGCTTAGAAAGAAAAAAATTCAGTTTAATATTGGTCTCCCCAGATTCTGAGTTAGCAATATCGATGGTGGGCATTTCCTGACTCATTAGAGACCCTAAGATCAGGAGCCATAAAATAAATCCCCGCATGGCGAATTTTGGGGAAGTAGTTTTCATTTTATTCAGAAGATTCCGGGTCAGAAACAGCGAGGTTGATTCTTATTTTTTGTGTTCTTCCGTTGGGGATATAAATATCCTGAAAGTCAGGGACTTTCATGGTAAACTGTGATGGAATTGCGTTCGGATCAATTACTCGTACTCGGTGCCAACCTGGATTGACAGGTAATTTTTTGGGAACGGGTGTTTGTCCAATCAAACTTCCATCTATAAAAACATTAGCACCATCCAAATTGCATGTAAGCGTGAGATATGTTTTCCGTTTAGTTAAATCAGGTGGGAGTGTATTTAATATTTCCGGATTATCTAATTTTCTTGTCTCTTTCTTGACATTTTTTTTGATAGATGGTTTCTTTAATATTTCCTTTGCGGTCTCAAGAACAAATTTTTCTTCAATTTGCGGCTTTTTTCCCTTTTCAACTTTTTCTGCCACGGAATATGAAATATCAGGTTCTTGATCCGCCAATGCGCGAACTAATTCTCTATATGTACTTTCGCCAATTATCCCGTCCATATCCACGCTAGAAAATCCACGATCCGATTGAAATTGGTTCACTGCACTTTCTGTTAATGCACCATAATCACCATCTACGCCATTATTGAATACACCTGTTGAGCCAAGGTCATATCCTAACGCTACAAGGGCTCTTTGGAGCGCTTTCACTTCTTTGGGCCGTCGTGTCCCATTACTCAACATTCCATGGTCAATAATAAACGAAATATCAATATCCTTTTTGGAAATTGTTAATGGTTCTGGTGGCGGAGGGGCGGGCTTTTCCTGAACCGGATTTTTGACTATCAAGGGTTGGGGCACACTGAACTCATCCGCATTTTCTAAACTATCTTCTGTGGAGTACCAGTTGTTATACCAAACAAAATATTTTTCCGAACCATATTTTTCACGGGCATAAATAAACGAATCATAAAAAGGAGACCCTTTTGATTCTGTTTCTGGAAGGACAAATACCCTGTTCTCATTATTATCTTCGGATGCAGAAACTTCAGTTCTGATACTGTCACTCAATGATTCCCAAACCTGAATCAAGATTACCCGACTTGCCTGGGAATTGAAAACCTCAAAATCTTCGATTGGATGATCAAACAAATAGCCCAATTGGACTGATTCATTGTTTTCTGTCACTTCTAAATCAATAAGAGGAGGCTCTAATCCAATTCCATCCATTGAAGATTCATTGAGAGATACACTGTTGAGCGTAACATAAAACCAATTTTCTTGACCCACCCACCCAGCAATATTTCCAATATCCATAACATGACTTGTTACAATACGGAGAAGTGTCCCGTTACTTTTTTTATGGGTTGTTACCAGTTGAATTTCATTGGCATGTAATGTGGTGAGAAATAACACCACAAGCCCAATTTTGATCCCAAATATTGATCGTTTAAATTTCATTTAATTCCTGCCGGAGTAAAATCACTTCGTCCAGTTCTTCTTGGGGGTTTTCTCCATGTGACTCTTTTTCACGAATCTGGATACGAAGTAAATGAATTTTTTCTTTTAAAGGCATAGATTTTAAGATTTTCTTGCAATCGGATACAATTTGTTCAGGCGGAATATTTTTAGGGTCCGCAAATAGGATTTGTGCCACAGAATCACGTTCATGCTTATCCTGAAAATACTCGATAATTACAGATGATTCCACAGACAATTTCTTATCTAGTAAAAATTCAGCAACTTTTTTTAATAAAGGCGTTGTAAATAGAGCTAATGAGACATTCTCTCTCACATATTTGCGAGTTGTATCTTTTTCCAAAGCTAATAATTGCAATAATTCGATTTGAGCACGATCAACAGTACTTGTGAATTTTGGAGTTTCATCCCTTTGTTCAGTTTGGTCCGGATTCTGAACCGGATTAATGCGCTGGCTTTTCATTACACGAATAAGATCATGTTCATCTACTATTAATTTTTCTGATAAAATACGGACAAGGTCATTACGAACAATCCCGTCCTGAATGTTCCGGATCTCACGCATAAGATCTAAGATGTATTGCCGTCTATCTGCGCCTTCCAGGGATGGACCGCGATGAAATTCTAAATGAAAATCAAGAATGGATGTGGGGGATTCAATTGCAGATAAAACATCATTTCTCCCCTTATCTCTCACCCAATCATCAGGATCCTGATCCGTAGGTGGACAAACGATGGTGGGCTCCATTCCTGCTTTTAATAATACCCATCCAGCACGGATCGCAGCTTTCCCGCCAGCCTTATCTCCATCAAAAAACAAAACCACTTTTTGAGTAATACGGCTTAAGGCCAATGCATGTCTCGGTGTAAATGCTGTCCCTGAAACAGCCACAACCTGATGAATTCCTGCTTGGTAGAGTTGTAGAAAATCCATGTAGCCTTCCACCAAAACTGCATACCCTGTTTTTCGGATTGCATCCCGAGATGCTTGAAGTCCATAAAAGACATCACTCTTTTTATATAGAGGTGTTTCCGGGGAGTTCAAATATTTAGCAGGATCATCCACTTTAAAAATCCTTCCACCAAATGCAATGGGTTTCCCCGAAGGGTGGTGAATCGGGAACATGATCCTTGAACGGAAACGATCAAATGTACCTTTTTCTGATTGGGTAAATAATCCGGATTGATTAATATGAGATTTTGTAAATCCTTTACCGGTACACTGTTTCACCAATTGATCCCAACTGTCCATAGCAAACCCAACTTTAAACTGCTTCAAAATATCTTCTGTTAGTCCACGGTCTGTTAGATAAGTCAATGCACTTTTTCCACGCTGAGAGAATAAATTATCCTGAAAAAGTTTAACTGCAATGGTATGGAGTTCATATAATGAAGAATATAATTCAGAGCCACTATTACCCTCTTCAAATTGGATTGGTATACTATACCGATCTGCCAAAATTTTAATAGCTTCGGGGAATGTGATTTTTTGATATTCCATCAAAAATGAAAAAACATTTCCACCGGAACTGCAACCGAAACAATGGTATATCTGTTTTGCAGGTGCCACGCTGAAGGACGGCGTTTTTTCACCATGAAACGGACATAGTCCGAAATAGTTGGCACCGCGTTGTTTCAAATCAACGTATTGAGACACCACATCTAATATGTCTGCCGCGTCCCGGACTCTATCTACAATATCTTGTGGAATTTTTCCCATCAGGGTTGAGACAATTGTTTCAAATATGATTCACTCAAAGCGACGGGATCTTCCCAGTTAAAAAATTCAACCATATTGATTCTGATCAGATTGCTTTTTTTAGCGAATATTGAATTGGCTTCAATGATATTTGACCATTTCTGCAACGGCAGAATGGCCATGATCCAAATAAAAACCATCAAAATAAAAAACCCTTTTATCGATCCAAATACAAAACCTAGAGATAGGTTCATCCATTGGTTGCTTTTCGAAAGGAGTGCAATATGTACCATTTTTGTCAAGATTCTGGTAGCCATTAAAGTCACCGCAAATAACAGGGAGAAAGAAAGAAACATGCCCATCCATTCATCCATTTGCAACAGGTCATTCACTTTCACTGAAAATTTTGTACTATTGGATATAGAAATCAGAATTGCAAAAATGAGCCCTATTAACCTGCCGAACTCTTCAATGAGCCCTCGTTTAAATCCAATTACACCCAGCAATACAATAAATAATAAGGCCAGGCCATCCAAGAACCAGGACATTTATCCCAACAATTCCCTCAAGATCACGTTGGCAGTTTTTCCATCGATGGACCCGGCGCCACGCTGCATAACAACCGGCATCACTTTACCAATATCTCCCATTCCAGTTGCGCCCGTTTCTTCAATAATAGCAACAACTATCCCACGTATATCATCTTCCGACATCATGTTAGGGAGATATGATTCAAGGATACTCAATTCATTTTTTTCTTTATCAGCTAATTCAGGTCGATTGGCTTTCTCATACATTTCTACAGATTCTTTGCGCTGCTTTACCAAAGTCTTAATCACAGCCAAGCCATCCTGTTCCGATAGTTCTTTCCTTGTATTGATCTCTTTGTCTTTCAATTTTGCTAAAAGTGTACGGAGGGTTCCAGCCTTATCTTTTTCCCCGGATTTCATTGCATCATACATTTCTGTTTTAATTTTATCAATAAAACTCATTTTAATTCCCGTCAATTCTTTTCATGGCTAATAGAAGATGATCTTTATTTGTTTCAAATCCAATAAATCGTCGTCCACCCAGCTTGGATGCTAAACCTACATCACCAGTTTTCATAAAAGGATCCAACACCCAATTTAATTTGAAACTACTGGATTCAAGGATCCTTGAAAATAATTTTTGCGGATATCGCCCATTTTCTTCTGCAATTCCCGGAATATCCAACCAAAGATTCGATTTAACAATGTTTTGATCCAATACCGATTCATCTGATTTGATTCCCACGACCTGTTGATTAAATAGAAAATCATCCGTTTTTGTTGCAAACCAAATATCAGATGTATCATTTTCCCAAGTCTGATGTTTACTAATGGAATCATTGGATTTTTTTCGCCATGTAATCCGAGTTTGGATCTTGAATGTATTACTCAACAATCCATGATACATCCCGGAATATTGCCATGGTGAAAATAGATAAATCGCACCGGTATTTTTCAGAACGCGATAGGATTCTTCCAACCAATTTTTGTTCCACTGGTAATACTCCTGTAGTGTTTTCCGTTGACCCATTTCTTCCGCAGAATTCCAGGGGTCTTCCGGTGGATCTGCAATGATTAGATCTATAGAATTATCCGGGAGCTGTTTTAAGCCATCCAAACATTTGGCAAGAAAAAGTCCTTCCTCCATTTGATCAATGGAAAAAGACATGTCCTCCACTGTACGTATAGCGGGAAGATATTTATTCAGATCATCAATAGATAGACCCGGAAAAGTCTCCAGCGGATTGGTAAACAGAGGCGAATTTATATTTTGCGGCGAGTCAGCCATCCGAAAATTTACTGAAAAAATAAGCTATAATCTCTCGACAATCTTTTTTTCAATTTCTAATAATTGTTCAGAGTCATCAAATATGTTGAATCTATCTGTTTCTATGGTTAATACGGGGTAAGCTGTTACACTATCAATCCATTGATCGTAGGAGATATTCAGGCTGTGTAAATATTCAGGATCAATAGATTGTTCATAATCCCGGCCGCGGGATTTGATCCGGCTAAGTAATGTATCTGTGGAAGCTCTTAAATAAACAATGAGATCAGGCTTTTTTAAAAAAGATGTCATGGATGTGAATAGACCTAAATAATTTTCCCAATCACGATCTGACATATTTCCCATCTCATGAAGATTTCGGGCAAATATTTCCACATCTTCATAAATCGTTCTGTCCTGGATCACACCACCCATTACTCTGGACATTTGGAGATGCGACTCAAATCTTTTATGAAGAAAATAGATCTGAAGGTTAAAGCTCCATCGTTTCATATCACCATAAAAATCACTTAAGTATGGATTATCAGATACAGATTCGTAAAAAGGAGCCCATCCCTGTCGTTCTGCTATTTTGGTGGTGAAGGTGGTTTTGCCTACACCAATATTCCCGGCAAGGCCAATAAATGGATGGGTGGGCTTTTGTGATTTTTCCATAGTTTAAAATACAAAGATCGTGACTTATATCTTTGAATGAATTATTGCAATTAATAGACAAATCATCGCATTTTTAACCATGGTTAAAAAACAAAAAGTTCTTTTTGTCTGCTCTGGGAACAGTTGTCGATCTCAAATCGCTGAAGGATTGCTCCGCGATATGGCTGATGACCAATTTGACGTTTTCAGTTGTGGGACTCATCCCAGCCGAGTTCATCCCAATGCTATTGCGGTCATGGATGAATGGGGCATCAATATTTCGAATCACACATCCAACGATATCAACGATTACTTGGATAAAGGTATTAATATCGTAATCTCGGTTTGCGATCATGCCAATAAATTATGTCCTATTTTTCCTGGTGATATTCAGCGGATCCATTGGAGCGTTGATGATCCCTTTCGAGGGTGGAATCAGGAGGCATCGCAATTGGACAATTTTCGAGAAACAAGACAGGATTTAAAAATCAGAATTCAAAAATTATTAGATGATACAAGGTCTTCATAATGAAAAAAACCATTTTTACTTTACTTTTATATTTCCCGTTCTTGCTGGCAGGTGAAATATCAGTTGCTATCTCGGAGGCAGTTATGAATGATTACCTGACTCTGGTGGGTGATTTCAAAGATGTTTCAGAAGAAGATGATCTACAAATAATATGGATGCTTGAAAATCCCCGGGTGAAATTTGAAAATGGGAGGCCCCTGTTTTTGGTTCATGCAAATTTCACTCATGGGCAGCTCAATATAAGAAAGGATATTAAATTAAAATTTGATATCCAGTTCAATTCCCGAAAAAATACTGTCCAATTGATCATTACAGATCCTGTGATTAAGATGGAAAGAAATAGGGAAATCCTAGGAGAATTAGATATTAGTGATATTTATCAATCCGATTTTGTTTTTTCCGGACCCATGCTAAGAAATGATTCCTTTACTATTAAAACTGCAGAGGGAAAAGAAAAGTTTGATGTGACTACTCAGGATCCAATCATTACCATTGAATCGGGTGTGATTGAAATTGCGATCGATCTTTTATATGAATAAAAAAAGCTGTAGATAAAAGCAGAATGAATTCGCGGATTGTTTTTTTCTTAAGTCTATTATTATCCATCATCGTTTTATTCCAATCTATTACATTTTCCCAACAAATTTTAATCACAGAGATCATGTATGATCTTGATGGAACAGACTCACCCAATGAGTTCGTAGAAATATTTAATCCCTCCGAGACAGATTCACTAAACATGGATGGATGGACTATTCGGGATCGTTCCAGCACAGATGCGCTTATTGATAGTGGCTTTGGGCTCAAAATTCCACCCTTATCCTACGGGTTAATCATGGAAGGCGATTATCCGATTCTCTCAGGCATTTATAATTTGATTATCTCGGAGAATACGATTTTAATCAAAGTGGACGATTCCAGTATAGGAAACGGACTTTCCGTATCTGACTCTCTGTATCTTCAGGATTCCACGGGGCAGATTATGGAAACAATAGGCTGGGAAGATTGGGCTCAAGATGGATTTGCATTGGAACGTTTACGGTATCACTTGGGAAACCATCCATCGAATTGGGCACAAAGTTTGGATTCTCTGGGAACACCGGGATCGGTGAATTCAGTATTACCGGATTCCATTGATTTTACAGTTTTTGATCTCACATTGTTGCCCTCCGTCATCGCCACAGAAGCCACAACAACTTTATTGGGACAAGTTGTAAATGATGGATTGAATACGGCCGAGCCAGAAATTATTGTCTATGTGGATGGGGCATATTACACCAATGAATTTCCTGGAAATATTGCTGAATTAGATACGGTAGAATTTGAATTAGAGATTGGACCGTTTGAATCCGGGTACCATACGATTCTAGTTTCGTTAAATACTGATGGAGACATAAACATCTCCAATAACCAGGATTCTGTGGTTTTAGGTGTGCGGTACGAATTTCGGACTTTTGTACTGAATGAATTCATTCCCCAACCTATTTCAGGCCTACCGGAATTTGTGGAAATCGTCAACATGAGTTCAGATACAGTTGATCTCAACAATTGGCGTATCACTGACAGCAATGAAGGATTAAATGATGGATTGGGTTCCGTTTCGATTGCAATGGGTGAATATGTTGTCATTGCAGCAGATTCAACCTTGGTTGATTCTGTGCCAAATGGTGTTCCGTATCTCACTCCTGACGGCGGATTTCCTACCTTAAATAATAGCGGCGATGAGATTCGCATCTTTGATCCTTTTAATACTCTCATTGATTCTCTTTTTTATTCATCGACATGGGGAATCAATCAAGGCATTTCACTTGAAAAATATTATACAAATGATTCATCTCATATCCAGGAGAATTGGGCACCTTCTACCTCTCTATCCGGATTTACAATTGGTGCACCAAATGCCGTCACTCCTGCAATTATTAATGGGACACTTTTGAGTGGAAACATTTATTATTCTCCCTCAATTCCCGCTGAAACGGATGAAGTAATAATGTCTGTTCCGATCCTAAATAGCGGAACATCAATTTTTTCCGGAATGGTTCAGGTGTCTTTCAACAATGTAATGATTAATCAAGCGGCTATTAATTCAGGTAATATTGGAGACACAGTATTGGTGGATATTTCCATAGGCACATTCAATTCCGGATTCAATGAAATGTCCTTATCTCTCATTGTTGAAAATGATGAAAATGAAAATGATAATACCGGGCTGGATACACTAAAAATTCGGTATCCATTTGGAACAATCCTGATTAATGAATTTATGTCTGCACCTAATAATGACCAATCCGAATTTGTGGAACTCTTTGCTTTTCGGAATCTGGATATGGTCGAATGGTCAATATCTGACAATCATTTGAGTCCTGCTCAACTCAGTAATATCTCTGTTTCAAGTGGTGATTTTATTGTGGTCTTATCCGATTCAAATATGATGGATATTCTGGATGGGAATACACATCTATTATTCCCTTTCAATTTTCCGAGTCTGAATAATTCTGGAGATGGAATATATTTATTTGATCATACCGAATCCGTCATTGACTCACTGAATTATGATACTGACTGGCCACTTACCAGTGAACGATCAACTGAGAAAATACTGCAATCCTACACATCCAATGGATCATCAAATTGGTTACTCGCAGATGAGAATATTTCCATGACTCCCGGCGCAAATAATAGTGTTCTGATCTTAGAGGTGGATGGCATGATTATCCAGGATGCTATCGCCTATTCACCCATTCCGCCTTTTCCAGATTCGGTTGTAACTATTCTAATCCCCATCGTGAATGTAGGCGTAGAATCTTTTGATGGAACCTTTTCCATTGAAATGTATGATGATGAAATTGGAGATGGAATTATTCCAATAATGTCTATGGGTGACACGATAATAATTGAATCAAAAATTGTATCACCCATATCTGGATTACATTCCATTTCGATCATTTTGGATATTGTAGATGATGGTAATTATGAAAATAACATTGCAACCTTTTTACTTCCTGTTCGATTTCTTTTTGGGGATGTGTTAGTGAATGAATTTTTTCCACTTCCCGATTCAACCGAATCAGAATTTGTGGAAATAATTCCACAGACAAATGTAAATATAAATAATTGGACCATTAGAGATCTGGGTGGGGCCAAAGGTATTCTCCCAAACCTTGACCTCTCTGCATTCACTTATTGTTTAATAACAGATGATTCTTCCTTTCTTGATATCATCCCCGACACATCTATCCTTATCCTTCCTAGAAATGGCTTGCCTGGATTAAATAATTCCAGTGAAACAATTTATATTTTAGATCATACTGAATCTGTAATTGATTCGTTACAATATAATGAAAATTGGTCACTCATGGATTCTAGATCAGTTGAAAAATACCGGATCACTGACACATCTAATGAACCAAATAATTGGGGAATATCGGTTGGAGAATCGGGCAAAACTCCCGGATTCCAAAATTCGCTTTTTTTCTCAGACCTTCCTTCAAAAGGGAGTGTCACAATATCACCTGATCCTTTTTCTCCTGATGGCGATGGTATTGATGATGAATTAACAATCACCTATTCCCTGCCCTATCTTGGAGCAGCTATTCGATGGGAAATTATTGATATGGCAGGGCGAGTCATCGCAAAACCTTATTATAATTATCAAGTGGGCCAAAATGGAAAACTTACATGGAATGGGAAAAGGGATAACGGGAAATCGGCACGGATCGGGATTTATGTAATGAAAATTTCTTTCCAAGATGTCGCATCCATTCAATCATGGGAAACGGTTAAGACTGTTGTTTTGGCGAAACCATTATAATCCCACAAACAATCCCAATAAATTCACCCCGTTCAATTTTATGAAAATATTAATTTCACAATTACCTCAATCTCCCTGGTGGCAGAATGGTGTGCCCTTATATGATGATAACCCGGCTATGCGTTTGGGCGCAATGCCAGACCAATCAATTTTGGAAAAGGAACGATTAAATCTCATTTCGATTTTAAATGATCTGAATATTGAAATTATAAAACTTCCTTTCCCTAGTATTTATAACGCTGATCCAATTAAACATGATTTTGTTTACATTAGAGATCCTTTCATTACAAATCAAAAAGGGAAGGCCGTGATTCTTAGAATGAAAGAGCCCAACCGCCGTGGAGAAAGTACCATGGCGGGGCAACTTCTTGAAAAAATGGGAATGGAAATTACTCGTATCCCCGATAAGCCCGGTCTTTATGCAGAAGGAGGTGAATTTTATTTTTGTGCTAAAGAAAATATTTTATTTAGCGGTCAATGCCGCAATAGCGTGACAGGAATGGAAGCAGTTGCAGAAGCACTAAACATTACTAAGTTGGTAATCATTCAAAGTCACTCTTATCATTTAGATACATACTTTACGCCTGTATTAAATCAAGAAGGACATGTATGTGCTCTCATCCTTTGTATGGATATTATTTCTGTAAAATCCGCGCGGGACTTAAATGAATTTGCAAATAAAAAAGATATTCCAATCATTAACATTCCATTGGAAGATGCCATTGGTACCGCAGTAAATCCCGGATCTTTTGCGGCCAATGCATTACCCCTCCCTGGTGTTTTAATAGGACCCAGCCATTTTTCGGATAGAAGCATCGATGATCGCCTGGCAGATATGGGTGTGCAAAGGATCGTTACACCCACAACCCAATTTGAATTAAGTGGCGGCTCCATTCATTGCATCACAAATGAAATTTGAAATATAAAAGGTGAACTTCTTTATTGCTTTTAACGAAACGGTGGCATCTGGATAAATATCCAAAATTCAATTAAAACAAAAAAGGGACGATAAATCGTCCCTTTTTTTTATAATTTTATAATAATTAGAATGCAAAACCCATCTTGAACATGACCTGAGAAAAGCCGGCTGAGCCGTCAT
>JABHKE010000006.1 GCA_018692355.1 Fidelibacterota bacterium | reverse complement strand
TGCTATCTATTACGTGGATCCAAAATATCCAGCCGATTCACTTGTCTCCAGGCTTAACATGAAAAAATATACTCACTCCGTTTTCTTTGAAGATGATAGGTTGTGGGTGATTTTGGAAACGATTGATGGCCGTACTATTAAAGTAAAAGACTTCCTTTGGGAATTCTTTCATGGCGGGAAAGGGAAACCGCCTCGCGTGGTGGTTGAACGTGTGAATCATGTAAAATTTTCTCTCTTGGATTTTCCGGAAGGAATGGTGGTGGATAACGCATCGGGCACTCTTCGCTGGACACCATCAGTGGATCAAACAGATGCACACCGTATCACCGCTGTTGCGTCAGACGGCTATACCAAGGACGAACAGTCCTTTGAAATCTATGCAAATCATTTACCTACCATTGTTTCCAATCCACCCCATATGGGTCTAGTAGGAGAGCTATTTAAATACCAAGTTCGCGTAGATGACAATAATGAAAATACCCAATTGGAATACACGCTTATGAAAGGGCCTCATGGTATGCAAATGGATCGCCACGGAAAAATTCTTTGGGTTCCAAAAGCGGCTCAAATTAATAACAATTCATTTGAGGTTGCTGTAAGCGACGGTTATGGAACGGATGTACAGAAAGGGAAAGTGTTTGTGAATAATGCACCAACCGTGATTTCCAATCCCAAACCTGTTGGACTCACAGGACATAATTGGCGATATAAAATGACATCTAAAGACTTGAATGGGGATAAAGTGGCTTATCGCGCCGTTAGGCTACCCAAATACGCCGAGTTTGATAAAAAGAAAGCCACCGTTGAATGGACACCGCGCAAGAACCAGATGGGCATGAATGATTTTATCTTAATGGCAGTGGATGAACACGGTGCCACATCAACCCATGAATTCCAGGTTCATGTTTTTCACGATCCCAGTACCCAACAATTGTTGAACACGGGCTGGCCACTAATGCTCACTTTCGTGGGTGTTGTATTTGCTTGGGGAATGGCGCAGATTTAAAAGAATCTTCCTTTTAGAAAATTCACGTGACGGTAACGATAGTTACTCATCTTTCTAATAGGTGTTATTACGCCATTACTACTTAATAATAGCATATTGAATAAATAAAATATTATACAGTCTGAATATCTAAGCCATGAATAAAAACGTCGAGTCTGGTCTCTTTTTTCAGGGCTAGTTTTTTTCTCAATCGATAACGTTTGTTTTCTACCGCCCGGACAGACAGGCCTGTCCACCGCGCAATATCTTTGGTTGTTTGATTCATTTTTAAGTAACAGCAAAGCTTTATTTCGCCCGTAGATAAATTTGGATACTCAGTATTGAGCGTTTTAATAAAATTAGGATGAATAGAGAAAAGATGTTTCTGAAATTTTGCCCAATCAGCTTTTTCATTGATCTCTGATTTCAACTTTTGCCTAAGTGGTTCCAGGCTTTTTTTATCAGCATTATTATTTAACAAATTTTGATGATATTTAAGATCCGTATTGATTGTATTGAGTAGTTCATTCTTTTCAACAATGAATGTTGACATTTGCATCAATTCGGCCTCTTTAGTTTTTAATTCATTTTCGGCCAACTGTTTTTTTTGCTTATGAATCAATGTCTCTCGTATTCCGGTTTTTCTCCTATTTCGATAGTTAATAATTATAAGGCCTAATAAAATCATCGCAGAACCACTTATGATGAAAATTATCAATTCTCTTGATTTAGCCTTTTTTAATTTTAATTGATTATTATCAAGTTCCGTTTTGTAATGAAGATTCTCTAAGAGCATCTTGGATTGGTCATCAGACATATTTTTTTTCTTTTCCAATAAGGAATTAGATACTTTCAGTGCACTTTTTTCTAGATTATTTGATTTAAGAATATTCATTTTTTTTTCTAGAAATTCAATCTCATGCTTTTCCAGACCATTCAATTTGCAGAGTTTCAATGCTTCATCAATCATTTCAAGCCCCGCGTATAGACTATCCTGTTTCATATAAAGATCTATCTTATCCAAATAGTGCCTTACGAGTTGTATTGGATTTTCTTTTATATATTTATACGCTAATTTTGATTCAACATGTGCCCCAACAAAATTCTTTAGATTATAGAGTACAACCATTCTTTTTGTATGATTATTTCCTAAGTATTGTTTTGCGTTAATTAATAAATTTTCCTGATCAGTTAATTGATTGGACAGGACAAGATGAATGAGTGAGTCAGAAGCCTGAAGTTGCTCTAATGCCATATCATAGATCTCCAAATCGATATATAGACCGGCCAAGACTCCATGTTGATACGCAACTGATATTGCAGAACCAAGATGAGAATTTTTATACCCAGGCATTGATTTTAGAAATTCTCTGTATTCTAAAGAACTTCGTCTAGTGTCTAGTGCTTCTTTAGATAGAGCAACAGCATTATCGTAGTTTATTAAAAATTTCTCAGTCCTAGAAAGACAGTTCAATGCAACAGCCTGACCATTGATGCCACTTAAACTTTTATTTTTCTTAAAAATTTCGAAGGCTGAATAATATTTTTCTTTAGCCTGTAGGAAATTTCCGGCCTTATTATAGACATTACCTATACCTATCAAATTCCAAGGCTGTTCTTTTGCGAGGCTTTTATATGTCGATTCAGTAAAGTGTAAAAAGGAGATGGATGGTAAATCAAGATCTATAAATATTTTCCCCAGAACATGGTGTATTTTTGATTCAAGTTTATTATCAATATTTTCTGTATCAGTTAAAATATTTTGAGCATATCTGATCGCTCTTTCGGGATTCTGTCTCCACAAACTATGTAATGAATCAATGATTACTGGCGCATCATAATTACTCTCCTGCGACTGAAGTGTATTTGTAGCAAATAAAATACAGGTTATGACGGGTAAGGTTTTATATAGTATCATATTCCCCTTGTTTTTTTTGAAAGCATTAGAAGACCTATTTGAGTAGTAGTGGCGTAGTTAGTAAAAAATGATAGACTAGTAGATTAAAATTCTCTTACAAGATGAAATATTAATAGATGAAATTACAAAAAGGCACAGTAACAAGACACGGTATTGATAAAACTTCTCGCCGTGTCCTCGAAACCATACTTCGGTGTTACCCCGACTCTATTGAGATAAATGAATTATCTAAAATGATAGGCGTCCGTAGTAAAACATTAAAATCGTCTATAACTCGTTTAAGAAAACTTAATATTCCAATTAATATTTTACATATTGATGAAGTCGAAACCAGAATCAAAGCAAGTTTGAAAGAGCCGATATACTGGATTACAAATGCGAAAATATCAGCTGATGCGCTGTTGACACAGATTAACGAAATTGAACTGAACAAAAATAAAACTATAAATAAGAAAAAATTAATTCTCCAGCGCATGTATGAAGAATACATAAATGAATTAAATAATCTATTTGACAAGTGGGACGCACTCAGGCTCATCGACCAATTAGATGATTAAATTATGCAACATTCTTTTTCTTATAATCGCCTAATCTATTAATGCCAAAACGTAAAATATCTTACTGGCGCTTAACAGCTTTATTTTCTATCATAAGTGGGCTAGCTTTGTTTTTGTATGGTATTATAAAAATATTACTAAAGATATAATAGACCGATGCTTACCTGCTAGGTATTGGTACTAAATAGTATAAGCCCTTGAATTATAACTAGATGGCCAAGTATTTGGAAGATGTCATGTAATCACTCTAGCCCTTAACAATTATGAGTGATATTTTTTGATTAAGAATAATGAATTCCACAATAGTCCTTTAATAAATTTTCTAGTCTCCCTTTCGGTGAAATTTTTACATTAATCTCTATTACAATAATTGGTTTAGAGATAGAAAATGATTCAATTTTCACCCAGTCTTTTTCCGTTGTAATGATATAATCCGCACCAGTAGAAAGTGCTTCAACGTTTTTCCAGCTCGATTGAGAATAGTTAAAATGATCTGGAAAAATCTTTTCTCCTACTATGAAGCAGTCCATTATTTTGACAGTTTTATTAAATCCAGCAGCATCACCAATGGCTGAAACAATAAATACTTTTTTCTTCTTGATATTTTTCGGAGTTTCCGGTGATAAAGAAGAAATGGATGGTTCAAAGGTAGATTGAATAATTGGCAATTTAGATTCCCGGAGTTTTCTTCTTAAAAAGGGTCTGGGTTTCTTCAAATTAGTTTTTGTGAGGATTACTGCATGCCCTCGGCTAATATTGATCCAAGGCTCCCGTAAAAAACCATAGGGCAGCAATTTATGATCAGAGATTATATCGCCACTGTTGACCAATACAAGATCCAAATCTCTTTCTAAACCGCGGTGCTGAAAGCCATCATCCAATAATATAATATCCGGGTTAAATTGCTGCATCAAAAAGGATCCCCCTCTAAATCGGTCTTCATCAACAACGACAGGTACTTGATCTAATTTTTTTGATATCAAATATGGTTCATCTCCTGATTCTTTCCACGATATTTTTGGCCCGGTTCCATCTGATACCAAAAGTGTTCCCTTGGTGGATCGGCCATACCCTCGGCTCAGAACTCCAACTTTCTTCCCATTATTTTGTAAATAGCGGGCCAGGAATAGTACGGTAGGTGTCTTGCCCGTTCCTCCTACTGTTATATTTCCAACACTAATTACATGACATTGTAAGCGATTGGTAATAAAAAAACCGTATTTATAAAATAAATTCCGCCAATAAACGAGTCCCCAATAGAACATAGCCAATGGAAATAACAAATATGCCTGGTATTCTTTATAGATTCTCATAATTTGTATACTACAAATTTATATTTTCTAATTCATTCATTTTTTCTATTAATATTTGACTACATTCATCAAAATCTTGTTTTTTTTCGAAAAATATTGGCTCTCCATATTGGATGTAAATTTTCCCAAAGGGCTTTTCCAAATAAAAAGTATCCCAATTGGTGAATCCCCATCTACGAGTGGAATGGACACTGATTGGAATAATGGCAGCATTTGTAGCTTGAGCTGCACGAATTCCTCCAGGTTTGGGGATACGGGCAGGGCCCGTTGGACCATCGGGTGTAATGAAAACAGCATTACCCGGCTGCTTTAAGGCATTGATCATATTTTTATAGGCCACCTCTCCTTTTTCTTTGCTGGAACCACGCATCATGTTCCAACCCCACTTTGTGGCGATACGGGAAATGATTTCAGCATCTTCATGTGTTCCGGCAATGGCATAAAAATTTTCTTTTCTCAAATCATGAACAATTGATAATAATTGACCATGCCAAACAGAAAGAATAACAGATTTTCCTTCCTTGATTAACGATTCGTAGTTGTCCCTGCCTCTTACATCCTTTCGATTGGAACCATAAATAAATTTGAGAAGAATACTTCCCAGAGTCGTCTTAATTTGAATGGAGATGGAATCAATCATGCTTCTACTATTGTTTTAGAAATAATTAATTCAGCAGCGCGGTCGTACACACCGGGCATACCCAATGTCCGGCGGACCTTATCAAATCCACTGAGCATTATTTTCCGTTCAATACTTTTAGAATTCAGAAGAGGAATAACTGATTTCACTAAATTTTCTTCAGTCATGTTATGCTGTAAGAATTCTGGGACAATATTTTCATCTGCAATAAGATTGACCATGGATGCATATTTCACCGAAGTCATATTATTGACCATCCACCAAGAAATGGTAGAAAGCTTGTAACATACAACCATAGCCGTGTCTTCTACAGCACATTCCAAGGTTGCCGTACCTGATGAGACTATAGCCACAGTTCCCGCTACCATAGCCTTACGGGCATTCTCTTCAATTTTGAATTCATTCGGCATGGGAGATAAACTTACATTAGGAGCCTTGCCCACCATAACCTGAATTAATGAATTAGCTTCCTTTAATTTTTTCACAGTTTGCAGAAAAATGGGCCAATGGCGGTCCACTTCCTGTTGGCGGCTCCCAGGAAGTAAAACCAGTAACGGATGTTCAATAGTAATATCATGACGTTGATAAAAATCTTTAGAAGATTCATCTAAATGTTCCTGTTCTGCAAATGGATGCCCAACATAGTTGGTCTGCAGCCCGCGGGATTCAAACCAATCTTGTTCAAATGGGAAAATTGATAGTGTTTGGTCCAAAACTGCTTTCATAGTTTCAACCCGTTTCTCTTTCCAGGCCCACACTTGTGGTAAAATAAAATATGTAATGGGAATTTTTAAATGTTGGATCCGTTTTGCCAGACGAAGGTTAAAGCCCGGATAATCGATTAAAATGATTCTATCTGGTTTTGTTTGGCTAATGGTATCAATTGTTTTCCCCATGATCTTCATCATACGAGGAAGGTGTATTATGACTTCCACAAATCCCATTATAGCCAGGTTATCCGTATGTTCTAAGACCTGCATGCCAGCTTCTTTCATTGCATTGCCGCCGTGCCCCATAAACGTGGAATTTGGATAAATATTATTTATGGCGTGTATCAATTTCCCGCCATGAAGATCACCGGAAGGTTCTCCT
>JABHKE010000007.1 GCA_018692355.1 Fidelibacterota bacterium | reverse complement strand
TTTTATTCTGCTGAAGATGCAGACAGCGAAGGTGAAGAAGGTATTTTTTATATATGGACCCAAGAAGAATTGGTAGAGATACTAGGCGAAGATGACGGTCTGAAACTTGCTAAGACTTTTGGGTTTATTGATGGTGGAAATTTCTTTGAAGAAGCCAGTGGGCATACAACGGGCAACAATATTCCTTATTTCCAGGATGATCGTGAAACATTGGCAAAAAATGTAGATATGAGCTTGGATGATTTCAATGCATTTATTGAAAAATCCCGGGAAAAATTATTTAAAGTGAGAGAAAAACGGATACATCCGTTGAAAGATGATAAAATTCTCACAGACTGGAATGGACTCATGATTGCTGCACTATCACAGGGTGGACAAATACTAGGTGATGATGTTTATATAGATGCTGCAAAAAATGCTGTTAACTTTGTTCTGGAATCCTTGAGAGATAAAAATGGGAGACTCCTGAAACGGTCCCGTCTTGGTAAAGCCGGTTTACAGCCTCATCTTGATGATTATTCCTTCATGGTTTTTGGACTTCTTAATTTGTATGAAGCCACCTTTGATCCATCTTATTTGGCATCAGCCCTTGAACTCACAGAAATCATGATTGAAGATTTCAGCGATAAGAATGGTGGATTTTTTATTGGCAGCAAAGATGCAGAAAAACTCATGGTTCGAGCCAAAGACAGCTATGATGGTGCTATTCCTTCCGGGAATTCTGTCGCTGCACTAAATTTATTTCGGTTGGGGAAGATCACAGGAAATACTAAATGGACGGATCTAGGCTATAGCACACTGAAAGCATTCACAGACAAAGCCAAACAATCTCCAACTGGATTTGCTCACATGCTGACAGCATTTATGTTTGATTTCAAAAATCCAAAAGAAGTGGTATTGGTAGGTGATTCTAACGATCCAGAAACTCAAAAAATAATCAGCGCCATTCGTAAAAACTATTCTCCAAATAAAGTTATACTATTCAAGGATGTTTCAAATCCAGATGCATTGCTGCAAGTTGCACCATGGACCAAAGATCATGTAATGATCAATGGATCACCAACATTCTATATCTGTGAAAATTTTGCCTGTAAACAACCCACTATCAGTCTTGATCTGGCCATGAAATACATCAATGAGTAAATCATTTTCTAAGCAATTGGGGTCCACCTTAGCCCATATTCAGGATCTATTTGATACCGTATTTCACGGTTTCCTAAAGTCTGGCGGCAGAAAGAAAAAAAATAAAGTTATTTCAAATATTCAGGATGCAGGTGATGCGTACTACGAGACGTACACCGATATTAAAAAAGGGAAAGACGAAAAATGAAAAAATTAGCACTTCATTGGCAAATCATTATTGGCCTCATACTGGGCTTGGTTTACGGAATTTTTGCTGCTGGTAATGGATGGAGCTCATTCACTTCCGACTGGGTTGCTCCTTTCGGTACTATTTTTTTAAGTTTATTGAAATTGATCGCAGTTCCATTGGTTTTATCTTCGTTGATTACTGGCGTGGCATCTTTGTCCGATTTGAAAAAACTAAGCCGGATTGGTGGAAAAACCATCGCTATTTATGTGAGCACAACGGCTGTGGCTGTCACGATTGGACTGGTCTCGGTTAATGTGCTTCAACCGGGAGACAAAGTTCCAGACCAAATGAAAGAAAAGCTCCAGCAGACCTATAAGGAAGATGCCACATCTCGTGCAGGAAATGCTCAAAATATCAAAGACCGCGGTCCACTGCAACCCATAGTTGATATGGTGCCCAGCAATTTCTTTTCTTCAGCATCCAGTAACAGGAATATGCTCCAAGTCGTATTTGTTGCCATTTTTGTTGGAATTGGGTTGATCCAAATTCCGAAAGATAAAGGGAAACCCGTTTTGGATTTCTTTGAAGGTCTGAATGATGTGGTGATAAAACTGGTGGATCTGATCATGCTCATGGCCCCAATAGGTGTTTTCGCATTAATTGCCCAAACCATCAATAAAATTGCCGGTGATGATCTTTCCCAAGTTTTAGAATTACTCGGCGCCTTAGGGTATTATATGATTGCAGTTATTCTAGGGCTCATCATCCATGCAGGAATCACCTATAGCGGACTTTTGAAATTTATGTCGAAAATGCCATTAAAAACTTTTTACAAAGGTATAGCACCTGCACAGCTTTTGGCATTTTCAACCAGTTCGAGCGGTGCCACTTTGCCAGTTACTATGGACTGTTGTGAAGAAGAATTAGGTGTTTCGGAAGAAGTCTCTTCGTTTGTTCTTCCTCTGGGAGCAACTATCAATATGGATGGCACAGCCTTGTACCAGGCCGTGGCTGCGGTTTTTATTGCTCAAACTCTTGGAATGGGGCTTGGGATTGGTGCACAACTCACTATTATTTTAACAGCAGTACTAGCTTCCATAGGTACAGCAGCAGTACCAGGCGCCGGTATCATCATGCTGGTGATCATTTTAGAAGCGGTGAGCGTCCCGAGTGCAGGTATTGCTTTAATTCTTGGTGTGGACAGAATTCTTGACATGATGCGAACGGTAGTGAATGTGACAGGTGATGCATCCGTAGCTGTCATCGTGGCGGATTCAGAAGGGCAATTGACCATTCCAAATAATTCTTAAGATTTAATAAATAAATTAGTTTTATTTTAAAATAAAAAACCTAATATATTATCAGATTTTTGAAAGTTTAACGGGCGGGTTCTGTATTTTTTTGGATCTATACTCATAATTGGGTGCTGTACTTCGGTGGCAAAAAACAGGCCTTCTCTGCAATTGCCGGGTAAAGGAAGTTTGCTGTCTTCGAGAGGCTCCCTTCATTCATTAAACAAAGAATGATCCCAAAAAAACAATCTGCCCGTTTCTTTTATTCCACCAACGATTGAATCTGGTTAATTCGTGATTGGCTCCCTCGTATTCTCAGTTTGACTCCGTTTTCTTCATATTCCCTTTTTAAAACTTCCACACCTTCCTGCGCATGAGCAATGGTTTTACCCTGATCATAGGCAAATTCAAGATCAATAGTCTGAAAATTTTCTTCCATTTTTCCAAGAATACGTGACTTCAATTCCGATAATCGCAAATGCTGCTTAGCAGAGACGGTAACTGAATCAGGAAATTCTCGCTGCCTTTTTTCAATCATATTTCCATCAGTTAATAAGTCCACTTTATTAAGAACAAGAATTTGCGGGATCTCCTGGG
>JABHKE010000054.1 GCA_018692355.1 Fidelibacterota bacterium | reverse complement strand
ATTGTCACAAGTAAGTTTGGCCCGTCATGCAGACACCCGTCTATTTTATTTCTGACATACATTTAAAGTTGCAAGCATCCCCGAAAGAGAAAAAACGTCGGGAAAGTTTGTATCGCCTGCTGGATCAAATCCGAAAAACCGGTGGATCGTGCTTTTTTGTTGGAGACCTTTTTGATTTCTATTTCGAATATCCTCATTTGATTCCCAAAGCTTATATGGACTTCTACCAGAAAGCGGTGGAAATGAAAAATGATGGTATTGAACTTCATTTATTATTAGGAAATCATGATTATTGGGTACAGGAATTCATAACGGAAGAACTTATGGATCAAGTGTATTTTGATGATGCCATTCTTGAAGTAGATGGGAAAAAGTTATTTATCACTCATGGTGATGGACTTTTGAGTTGGGACCATGGATACCGAATCTTAAAAAAGATAATTCGTTCTAAATTTTTTATTTGGCTGTTTCGATGGGTTCATCCTACTATTGCCTATAGGTTAGCAAATGCAATTTCAAAAAGCGGACGACATCATACCCATTCCAATGATTTTAATAAAGATGTGCGAATTGAGGTCCAAAACGTTGCTAAAAATCATTTCGATAATGGCTTTGATTTCATGATCTGCGGGCATTATCATTTAGGTGAGATGTTTAGCGTGAATGAAGGAAAACTGGCCGTTTTAGGTGATTGGTTCTACCGACCATCCTATGCCATCTTTGATGGAACCGACTTAACCCTACACCCATGGGAGAATGATGCGTAGGCTGTTTCTCATAGGAATTTTTTCATTATTCTTGATTCAAGGATGCACAAAGATCAAAGGATTATTTGGGAAAAAAGGTGTCGGCGATCCAAATGATCCTGATTTTTTGAATAATATCCAAACCTTGAAAAGCGCATACCGTGACGGGAATATCCTAGCTTTAGATGAATTAATAAAAATTTACGAAGATCCTCAACAGCAATTAAAAGCGCGGATCGCAGCTGGTAGAATTCTGGCCGAATCCCAACACCCTACTGCTCTGAATTCTATTGCAAATATGGTGGGGACGACAATAGCAGTTGATTACTCCCTCCTGAATGAATCCATTAATTTGCTTGGTATGTTTGACGAAAATCCAAAAGCAGCAGAGTCTTTGGTCCAAGCAATGCATAAGCTGGAAGACCGTACTAATACAATTCATATATCCCTCGTCAAGAACCTGAACCGTGTCCGAACCAAGGACCAGATCCTTGCATTATTGGACCTCTACGGGGTGGCAAAAAGCAATATGTCCCGTACAGAGCGCCTATTGACAGAGACTCTAGGAGCGCTCGGTAACCACCAAGTAGTACCTATTCTGACTACTATCGCTAAGGATCCAAAAATTAATATTGGCATTCGAAACAAGGCCGTTGAAATACTGGGTAAAAAGAATCCCAATGAAGTAGCCATTGCCTTTGCAGAGTTATTGGGTGACCCAAACACCAATCTTGAAGTTCGGGAATTTGCCCTTAATACCATGAAAGGGGTGAAAGAAGAGAATCTCGTCATTGCATTGCTAAATACTTACAACTCAGGAAAATCTCAATATTATAGTTTATTGAATACTATGCTTGCTGCCTTGGGAGAGTTTGATGATCCAGAAGTGAAAAAAGCTGTAATAGAGATAGCACACAATGATGATTATCCTGTAGACATTCGCAAAAAAGCAATTGATAATCTGGCAGCTTTCAATGACCCATCGGTTGTGAATGGATTACTACCAATGCTGAGTGATAAAAAGAATTACATCTATTACGATAATATTATAAATATGGTCTATGCCCTGGGTGAAGAAAAGAAAAATGCAGATGCAGTGCGCCTAATGGCATTCAAAGCTCACTTTTCTCGGAGAGAGCATGAATAGATATTTAACCTGGCTCCTTCTTTTAGGGATTGTGTTTGCTGTTAATGTTAAACAAAAAGTCAAAAAGAAATTTACCGTATCCGGAGTTGTACAAAACAGTGCTGGAAAAAGGATAAAAAAGGTAAAACTCAGTATCATTAATGAAGAAGGTAAAAAGATCGAAAGTGGTAAAAGCAAGGGCGGCGGAGAATTTAAATTCAAAAAAATCCGTGCCGGCTCATATACTCTGATGGGCGAACATAAAAAAGAAGGAAGCGGTGATGTTAAATTCACTTTAAATACTACCGATGTAGATTTGACACTGATAATCTCTGATGGTGAAATCTCGAATACACTTTCCCAAACCAATTCAAAAGCTGAGTTAACTGAACAAAAAGTTATACTTCCACAGCAAAGACAAAAACCAGCAAAGCCTAAATTGAAATTTGAAGATTTATTCTTTGAATATGACTCCAACCTCAAAGCATTAAAGACAGAAATAGATTCATTAAAAAGGGTAGTCAAAGGATACCAAAAAGGCCAGACCATGCCCAACGTCAGCCGCGAGTTATTAGATTTGATCAAGGTACCAACATTCCAGCATCAAGTAGAACTCCAGAATGGCACTGTCGTAGCTGGTGACTTATTAGAAGAATCGGATTCTACCCTAACTCTAAAAACCCAGATCGGAACACTGGTATTAAAAAAGGAAATGGTGGTTCGTATGGATGAGTTTAAAAAACCAGGACCAAAAGTCATTCTCCTAGGTGATCCGTTTATTGATTATTACCCTGATCGACAGATCTTTTCCGGTCAAGTCAAGAATGTTGGCGAAATCCGGGCAGATTTTGTACGGATAATTGGAAATCTTTTTGATCAAACTACTTCAATTACGGGGACAGATTCGATCTTTGTGAAGGGCACTCGAATCGTATATGAATCAAACGTAGTTGCTGATACGGCACTCGAGCCGGGGCAGACTGCTCCCTACACGCTAACAATACCCATAACAAAAGGGCGGAAAGCTGAATACCATACCATGGATATTCACTGGGAAGAAACAAAATAAAATCAGTCTATAATGTATAAATCCCTTATAATACTATTACACATAACCTTCATCATGGCTCATGGTGGAAATAATAATCGTGCCATAGAATTTCCCGATCTGCAAGGCTATAAAACCCTTGTCTGTGATCTTCATATGCACACTGTTTTTTCTGATGGTAGTGTGTGGCCTAATATCCGGGTTATGGAAGCAAAAAAAGATGGTCTGGATGTCATTGCAACTACAGAGCATCTTGAGTATCAACCCTGGATAAAAGATATCCCCCACCCTGATCGAAATCGTTCATTTGAACTGGCAACAGGGTTTGCAAAAAATTCTGAATTAATGGTAATTAACGGATCAGAGATCACCCGGGAGATGCCTCCGGGGCACACCAATGCTATATTTATCAAAGATGCCAACAAATTAATGGTGGATGATCCTATCGATGCTTTCTTAGAAGCCCGCAAACAAGATGCATTCATTTTTTGGAATCACCCGTACTGGGCAAGCCAATCACCCGATGCTAGCGTTCCTGTAGATCAGGTCCATCTCGATATGATTAAAAATGGTTTGCTGGAAGGCATCGAAATTGTAAATGATACAACTTATTCTAACGAAGCATTTCAACTAGCCCTAGATCATAATTTGACTATCCTGGGAACATCTGATATCCATGATATCATTGACTGGCAGTACAAGATACCATCCGGAGGGCATCGACCCGTTACCCTTGTTTTTGCCCGTGAGAAAACACAATCATCTTTAAAGAGAGCATTAAGAAAGGGCCAAACTGTAGTCTGGTTCAATAAAAAACTCATCGGAAAAAGTGATTTTCTTATACCATTAATCAATTCCAGCCTAAGTATTCGTTCCGCAAGCTATATTCGTAATTCTACAATTGTACACGTTGTACTGGCCAATAACTCAGACGCACCCTACATCCTTCGAAATCAAAGTAAATATGATTTTTATAATAATACGGATTTGATCATGGTGCCTCCCCATGGTGAAGCCATAATTGATGTAAGAACTATAGATAAAAAAAGAAAATTTGAGATGCAGTTCGAAGTTCTGAACGCTTTAACTGCACCAGCAACACATCCTGTATTCAGAATCTTAGTAAGACCAAAACAATAATACTAATTCACTTATTTATAGGTAAATTCTTAGACTGCCTATCCGAGGTATTTTACAATATTTAACCATAACCGCTGGAAAGAGTCATATCCAACAGTATAAATGCGATCGATTTAAATGAAAAAAATAATTATGTACTTTAATGATAAAACGGTTTCCATTGGAATACTTGTATTTTCACTCTCTACTTTTGCTTTTAGCCAGCGACCCGGTGCCGGGGGTAAAATGCCTGCCATCGGTGTTGTAAATGGTTCGGTAATGGATTCCACTTCAGGCCTGCCCATTGAATATGCTTCAATCTCCCTGGTAAATATGCGCTCTGATGAAGTTGTGACTGGCGCACTATCAGATAAAACAGGCAGGTTCAATATTCGTGAAGTACCCTTGGGAAAATATCGGGCAGTGGTAGAATTCATCGGCTATGCAACAAAAGAGATATCACCCATTAATATTTTCCCCGGTGAAGGGGGCGGCATTAAGCATGATCTGGGAAGTCTGAAGCTTCAGATTTCATCTATCAACCTTGCTGGAGTGGAAGTTTTAGGAGAGAGCCAGTTCATTCAAACGATTGATAAACAAATTTTTACTGTAGGTAAAAATCTGGCCGCTTCCGGTGGCTCTGGCGAAGATGTTTTGAATCAAGTACCCACAGTAGCCGTAGATATTGACGGTAATATCACTCTTCGTGGAGATGCGAATGTAACGGTTTTAATTGATGGTAAAAAAGTGGGCTTTGATCGTCGCTCCATGGTTGACAATCTGCAGGCATCTATGATTGAGAAAGTAGAAGTTATTACCAATCCATCTGCAAAGTACGATCCGGACGGTGTGGGCGGTATTATTAATCTTGTTCTTAAGCGAGGTGCATTTGAAGGGTTTAACGGCAGCACATCTCTTTCGGCTGGTGAATATAATAAGAATAACATCAGCGGAAATTTAAACTTTCGAACGGATACCTGGAACGTTTTCAGTAGCACCAGTTACCGAACGGGAGAGCGAATTAGTAAAGGTTTAAGAGAATTCGATTACACCTATCTTGACACGAGTAAGGGTGTCGAGTATCTGTACCAGGACACAAAAAGAATTAGAAATTCTGATAATATTTCATTCCGTTTTGGCGGTGACCTTTACCCTACGCCTACCAGCACAATCAGTTATACATCTACCTTTAGTAACAGAGACCAGGACAGCCAGGAGATCGTTGAACAAACGAGACCTATCCGCAGTATAAGAGATATACAGGATAATGGGCTGGAAAATGACTGGGACCATTCTTTTTCCTACGAGAACAAGTTCAATTCTAAGGACAGGAAACTAAATGCAGACGTCAGCTATGGTTATGGAATGGAAAATGAGACAGAAGAAGATAGCCTTGGTAACGAAATTAAAGATCATCATGATTATAAAAGTATCATTGCATCATTTGATTATGAAGATAAGCTAGGTGAGAGTTTTGACCTGGAATCAGGGTTCAAGACCACCCTTAAAGCATTGGACGATGACTTGTTTTTTGATGATTTGGACTATAACTATAACTATAATGAAGATATTTATGCCCTTTATACTACCCTGGGTTACGAAATCAATGACCGCCTGGGTTTAAAAGGTGGGCTCAGGTTTGAGCAGGTCGAAACCAAGGCAAAGGTAACCGGCGACACAACGGCTGCTACCAGTAGTGTTACCCATTTTGTTATTAATCAGGCCGTTAAAGAAGGTGAATTCAATAATCCATATAGTCATTTCTATCCTAGTGTATTCTTGAACTACAAACTTACTGAAAAAGAACAGATACAATTTGGGTATTCCAAACGCGTTAACAGACCTCACACCAGATCATTAAATCCATTTCCCAGGGAGATGCAAGATATAACACATATTCGTACCGGAAATCCATATGTAAGACCGGAATACAGCGATGTGCTGGAAATAAATTTTTCCAGTAATTCCAGAAAATTTAATTTTAACACTGGCGTATCCTACAAACATACAACCGATGCCATCGCCTGGTGGGATCGAGATGAAATCATTTATAATGGCCGACCCTATGAATTATTAACATCGGGAAATGCTGAGAGTGCTAAAAATCTTGGTGGGAGCGTTATTATCAACTATCGTCCCATGCCGCTAGCCAGTTTTATGCTTACTACCTGGTGGTGGCGATCTGAAACCACCGGAGGTCAGTATGAAGAAGATATGACCGGGACATCCTACGGTATGCATAACCGCGGTCAGTTAACTTTAAATATCCCTACAGTGGCACGTATAGAATTATCAGTTGGTGGTCGTGGAACAATGAAAATTACATCTGGAACGATTCCTGCTAATTATGCTGCTGATCTTGGTATCGAAAAATCATTTTTAAACAATAGATTATCAGTGACACTGAAAGTGAATGATCTTTTTGATAATCGAAAATTTATTATTGATACAATCCAGAACTACGATCTATATACACAAGAAATGTACGCCGAGCGAAAGCGCGGCCGTCGAACCACATCTCTCAATCTAAGATATAATTTTGGGAAACAGCAGAAAAAGAAATGGAATCGTAGGAATTTTGGTGGCCGCGGCGGAGGTGGTGGCGGAATGGATATGGATTACTAATCCAATCTAGGGAAGGCGAATACGTTCAATCATTTCCTTGACTTCAATTGGAGGCTCTGGATTTTTTTTAGCAACCAGATAAGCAACACTAAAATTTACGATAGCTCCTATAGCGCCAAATGCATTTGGCTCTATACCCAAAAACCAGTTCGGCTCCATATTTCCAAGGAATGCTGTGGACTGAATAAACATAATACCCTTGTGCTGAAATACATATAATAGGGTTACGCCAATTCCAGCCAGCATCCCCGCAATTGCACCTTCCTTATTCATTGTCTTAGAAAAAATACCCATCATCAGGGCTGGAAAAATAGATGAAGCAGCCAACCCAAAGGCTAAGGCAACCGTACCCGCAGCAAAGTCAGGAGGGTTAAATCCAAAATAACCTGCAACCGCAATAGATGCAGCCATGGCAATCCGGCTGGCTCTTAATTCTTCCTTTTCAGAAATTTCTGGACGGAAAACACCTTTTAACAGATCATGAGAAATAGAAGATGCAATAGCCAGCAGCAAGCCTGCAGCGGTTGACAGGGCTGCTGCCAGTCCCCCTGCAGCAACCAGTGCAATTACCCAATTGGGCAGGCCAGCAATTTCTGGATTAGCCAGAACCATAATATCTCGATCCACTTTTACCATTTCATTATTTTCAGTGCCTGTATACTGAATAAAACCATCTCCATTTTTATCTTCAAATTGCAGCAAACCTGTTTTTTCCCAATTCCTGAACCAGGAAGGTCGATCTTTATAGGCCAGGTTTTGCTCCTGTTCTGGCTGATCGATAGTGGTTATAAGGTTTAACCTGGCCATGGCTGCTACAGCAGGTGCTGTAGTGTATAATATAGCAATGAACACCAGTGCCCACCCCGCAGAAGAACGAGCAGCCTTTACTGATGGTACAGTAAAAAACCGCATAATTACATGGGGCAACCCAGCTGTTCCAATCATCAGGGACAGGGTATAGAAAAACATGTTAAATAAACTTAATCGCGCATTGGTGGTATATTCTTTAAAGCCAAGATCGGTGATAATTTGGTCTAATTTATCCAACAGATAGGAACCATCTTCCAGAGTACCACCCAATCCAAACTGGGGAATTGGATTCCCCGTAAGCATAAATGAAATAAAAATAGCAGGTATTGTGTAAGCTATGATCATAATGACATATTGGGCAATCTGGGTATAGGTGATTCCTTTCATCCCTCCCATGACAGCATAAATAAAAACAATGGCCATCCCAACCATAAGACCCTGATCATAATCTACTTCCAGAAATCGAGAAAACGCTACCCCGATTCCTTTCATTTGTCCTATCACATAAGTGACAGAAGCAATGATGAGACACACCACAGCCACAACTCGGGCTGTCTTTGAATAATAACGGTCACTGATAAATTCAGGAACAGTAAATGAACCGTGCTTTCTTAAATAAGGAGCAAGTAACAGCGCCAACAATACATAGCCACCAGTCCAACCCATCAAGAATACCGAACCGCCATAACCCAAGAAAGCAATCATACCAGCCATGGAAATAAAAGAAGCAGCCGACATCCAATCTGCAGCGGTCGCCATACCATTTGCCACAGGATGAATATCTCCACCGGCAATGTAAAATTCGTTTGTGTTCCTTGCCCTGGCCCAGAAAGCGATGCCTATATAAACAACAAACGTCGCACCGACAATTAAAAAAGTGAGAGTCTTTAGATCCATATTAAAGTTTATTTATCCTGATCATTATTTGAACCATATTTCTGATCAATTTCACCCATTTTAAAAGAATAGTAAAAAATAAGAATTACAAATATATAGATTGAGCCCTGCTGTGCGAACCAAAATCCCAGTTTATATCCTCCCAATTGTATAGTGTTTAAACTATCTACTAAAATGATCCCAAACCCATAGGATACCACAAACCAGATCACCAAACATTTTATGATTAAAGAAGTATTTTCTTTCCAGTAGCCTTGATCTTTATTCATCAGAATTATATATATTATAAACTAAGAGTGTTTTTAAGATGATAACTTGCAAAGGATAGCAAGACGGCAGCAATAACATCTGCAATGGGTGGGGCAGACGGAAAGCCAAAATTCCAAATAATAATGCCTAAAAGCCATATAAATTGCACCTTCATATGGCGACAAATTTACAAGGTGAGCTTTTTGTAAAAAGAAGAATTATTCGTCGAATTTTGATCCCACTGGTCGCCGATACTTTTGGAATGGAATCGTGAGTAGGTTTTTGATACTGGAATGTTCTGATGGGTTCATGTGGGTATCAATACCATATTTCATATCTTTCATATCAATTTGGGATGTAGTGGAAAAAATATGATCCCAGATTGAAAATATATTCCCATAATTAGAATCCGTCTGTGGTAGAATATAATGATGATGGGTCTTATGAAAATTAGGTGTAACAAATACCCAAGAAAGTGGCTTGTCTACCCAATTTAGAATTTGAATATTTGCATGTGTTAGTGCGGCAAAAAAGGCTGAAATAGTTTGGTACAGCATGACCAATCCAAAAGATGCCCCTGTAGATAAAACTGCCAACGTTGTAAATAGAAGTCGGAGTATATTTTCTCCAGGATGATGCCGAAGTCCACTTGTCACATCAATGTTGGGATCTGTGTGATGAACCAAATGAAACATCCACATCCATTTTACGCGATGCTCTAGCCAATGGATGAGCCAAGCCCCAATGAGATCCAGAAGGGTTAATCCAAAAATCACATAAAGCCAAAGAGGCAATTCAACCATGTTTAGCAAACCGGATTGATGGGTTTCACTAAAATCCACAGCAGCTACAATCAATGAAGCGCCTATCAGATTAATGACAAGTGTTATGACCGTAAAGGTGAGATTAATCCCCGCATGTTTTACCTTATTATAATCCATTCTAAAAAGTGGAACGATAGCTTCAAGGGATAAAAATAGTCCCAACCCACTCACCAAGAATATGGATCTTGTGGAAGATGGGACTATTTCAAAAAATTGTAAAATATTCTGCACTTTTTCTAATACATTAAAAATTTATATGGGAATAGTTCATAATAGTAATTCCAAACAATATTAAACATCTTTTACAGTACAAATTTTTACGATTTATTCATGATGACCATTATTGCATTTTGAGCATGCATCCGATTTTCTGCTTCATCAAATACGATAGAATAATCCGCCTCCATAACCCCGTCTGTTACTTCTCGTCCTCGTTCTGCCGGTAAGCAATGCATAAATAAAGTCTCTTTTCCGGTGTTATCCATCAAAGTTTCATTCACCTGAAAATCTGCGAAAATCCTTTCTCGTTCTGCTGCTTCTTCTTTTTGTCCCATGGATGCCCAAACATCGGTGTAAACCACATCCGCACCCTGGGCTGCAGATTTTGGATCATGAGATAATTCAAAGGTAGAAATACCTGATTCTTCCACCATTCTCACTGTTTTTTCATCAGGCTCAAATCCGCTGGGACCACAGCATACAAAATGCATGGGCAATTTGCTGGCCAGTTGGAGCCAGGAATGGACAATGTTGTTCCCATCCCCCATGTAGGTGATTTTCATATCATCTAAATTTCCACGATGCTCCCAAACGGTGAGAATATCCGCCATAATCTGACATGGATGATTATAATCTGTGAGCCCATTCACCACGGTAGAATCTGAATATTCTGCTAATTCTAAAATGTGTTGATGGTCAAAAAGACGGGCCATAATCACATCATTATATCGCGAAACAACTCGGGCAATATCTTTAATTGCTTCACGTTTTCCAATACCAATATCATTAGGACCAAGAAAAAGTGCATGGCCACCCATCCATGTGAACCCGGTTTCGAATGAGATTCGAGTTCGGGCTGATGGCTTGGCAAAGATCATGGCTAAGGATTGACCATTAAATGGTTTATAGTCTTCCCGGTTATGAAACTTGGTTTTGATCTCTTTCGCCAAATGAAGAATATTCCAGAGTTCATCTTTTGAAAAATCGGCTATGTGTAAAAAATGATTTGGCATTTTTATCTGTATTCTATTTTATTATAAAATGTACCGGCTTAAATCCGGATCTTCAACAATATCCTTCAAGGAATCTCTGACAATTGTTGCTGTGATCTTGATTTTTTTGTTTCCTCGTTTCGGTTGCTCAAAAAGATGATTTTCTAAAAGAGTTGTCATAATGGTATGCAAGCGACGTGCACCGATATTTTCCATTTTACTATTCACTTCTGATGCGAATTCCGCTACCGCTTTAATGGCAGCATCATTGAATTCCAAGGCTACATTTTCCGCACCTAAAAGTGCTGTATATTGTTTGATCAATGCAGACCGTGGATGTGTTAAAATCTTAACAAAATCTTCTTTTGTAAGCTTGTCCATTTCAACGCGGATGGGAAATCGACCCTGTAATTCCGGAATCATATCTGATGGGGTACTCACATGAAAAGCTCCAGCAGCTATAAATAAAATATGATCTGAAGACACTACACCATATTTTGTATTCACATGGCTTCCTTCCACGATAGGGAGCAAATCACGCTGAACACCTTCCCGACTCACATCGGGACCGACACCACCATTATTACCCACAACTTTATCAATTTCATCCAAAAAGATGATGCCGTTATTTTCCGCTCGTTCACGAGCAATGCGGATTACTTCTTCCTGATCAATTAATTTAGCCGCTTCATTTTCGGTCAAAATTTCCCGAGATTCAGCGACGGTCATTTTTTTAGTCCGAGTCGTTTTTGGTAATGAACCAGAAATCATATCTTTTATATTCATACCAATATCTTCCATGCCCATGGGACCAAAAATCTGCATTCCAATAGCTGGTTCATCCGAAACTTCAACATCAATCATTTTGTTTTCGAATTCACCTTTTTCCATTTTTTTGCGAATTCTTTCCCGTGTTCGTTCGTGGCGCTCTTTCAATTCTTTAGATTGTTTGGGATCATTTTTGTGGCCATCTGGAAACAAAATATCGAGAATTCGTTCATTTGCAAGTAGTTCAGCCATTTCAATCACTTCATCTTCTTTTTCCCGTCCCACCATAGTCACGGCTGTATCCATTAAGTCCCGGATCATGGATTCCACATCTCTGCCAACGTATCCTACTTCCGTGAATTTGCTGGCTTCCACCTT
>JABHKE010000008.1 GCA_018692355.1 Fidelibacterota bacterium | reverse complement strand
TCCGCATTAAAAACATACTCATCATCAAATAAACATGCCCGTGCGGTTACAACAGCTTCATCACTTGACCACCAATTATAATTACCTAGAGCTTCACCAACTCCTAAGGCACCCGCTACCGGGGCCAGCTTCCATGAGCCTTCAAAAGGCGATCCTGGTTCATCATCACTACCTCCCACATAATGAAAAAGTTTAGTATAACCTCCAAATCCTTCACTATTATGCACACTGTATTCCAATTGCATGGCGCCAGCACCTTCAGAAACGGGATCAGTCACGTAACTCACATTGACAAAACTTAGTAAACTGTCAGCATTATCTGAACTTTCAAATCCCCAATATCCGGGGTCTGGTGCAGCATCATAATTATTTATCATTTGCCCGAATAATAATAAGGGAACCATTAAAAGAATCGAACTTGTTATCTTGTGTTTCATTGTGTTTACTCCTTGTTTTGTTAACCTATATTTTTTTTGTTTCTGTTGAAATATTTTTTGCACATTACACAATATGAATTAGCTGCTCGCATCCATAACAATATTAAAAAAGAAAGGATTCTTTGCACACATTCATTTACTTTTCATACAGAAGATAACAAATAAATGCAAATACATGCAATAATTTTTCTCATTTTTTTCATTAAATGTAAATTATATGTAAATATATTACAAAAATAACGATTATATATTGCAAAAATTACGATTATTCTTTATTTTTCGTGGAATTTTTAAGCAATAAATTATCAATATGCGTGTAACCTTAAAACATATAGCTGACGATACGGGATTATCAATCGCAACGGTTTCCAGAGCATTGAGTCGCGAGATTAGAAACCATAGCACTAGTGAAGAACAAATTTATGTTTCAGCACGAAAACTTGGGTATCCCCTTCTTACAAATTTGGGTGAAAACCAGCAATTGTCTATAGCCCTGGTTATGAAACTATTTGAAGGCGAATTCTACGCTTCCTTGATGAATGGTTTTTATAAAGCAAGCGCAAGTACCCCTTCCGAAATTATTTTTTCATATGATGCAAAACAACTTGATGACACTGTTAATTATATTATTAACCTTAGTAAAAAATATAGTGGTATTTGTCTGTTTCTTCCTTCAATGACTAATAATGACTATCGTAAAATAAAAGAAGGAGTAGGTCAATATCCAATTATATCCCTGTTACCGTCAAAAAATCCAAAAATTGACACGGTTTGTTTTGATTCCTACCGTGGTGGTTATATGCTGGCAAAACATTTTGAAGAACAAGGCTATAAAAAATTTGGTTTTATATCTGGACCATCCAATCGAGCGGATGCATTATTCCGAAAAAATGGATTTCTAAATCATATCAATGAAAGTGACGATTTGGAATTAGCCTGGTCTTTTGAAGGAGATTTTAGCAGCGCTTTGGGAAAAGCAGCTTTTGCTGATTATAAAAATACTGGCCTGAAGGATATTGCTATTTTTGGTGGGAATGATTACTCCTGTTTTGGATTTATGAAAGCCGCCATAGAAAGTGGCTACAAAATACCGCATGATTTTATAATTGCAGGCTATGATAATCTCTCCTTCTGTGAAACTTTCACTCCGGAGCTTACATCTATTGCCACAGACTTTCATGCATTGGCAAATAAATCAATTCGTATTATTGAAAATATGGTGGCAGAAAACAGCGATAGTTTTGGAAATATTTCTATGATTCCCGTGGAAATCAGAATTAGAAACAGCACCAATTCCACAAACTAATCTTAAGTTTTCTTAAAGTGATTATTAAACCCAATCTTATCTTGGTTCTGGGGTTTTTTGTTATTTTATCTATGTTATACGCTAAATCCGAAAATAATTCTGAATTGGATGGATGGAATTTGGTCTGGCAAGATGAGTTTGCTGACTCTACCATTAATATTGCGGACTGGGAATTTGATTTAGGCACAGGTGCACCTGTATTTGATGTCTATGGAATCAGTTCGCCTATCTTTATACCGGATGGATTTCCTAAGGATAATTTTTCAGTGCGTTGGGAAGGGACATTAAAAACCGAATATTCATCTGAGTATATCTTCTACACCGTATCAGATGACGGTGTCAGGCTATTTGTTGATGATCACCTGATTATTAATCAATGGAAGCCACAGCCAGCAACAGAGTCTTCCGGAAAAATAAAACTCCAGGCAAACCAAGAATACTCTATCCGAGTTGAATATTTTGAAGAAGGCGGAGGTGAAGTAATGATTCTTGGATGGGAATGTGATTCTTTTCCAAAAAGTCTTATCCCAAGCAAAAATTTGACGACAGACACCGGGGAGCCGGGATTAAAAGGAACGTATTTCCCAAATAAATCTCTAAAAATCTCAAAAAAAAACAAGCCGTTTATACGTACAGATAAGGAATTAAACTGGGTGACAGGCGGCGGTTGGGGCAACAATGAACTCCAATACTATACAGATGTTCCTAGCAACGTAAGAATTAAAAATGGCAAATTAATCATAGAAACAAAGAAAGAATCATTCAGGGGATCCGAATACACTTCCGCCAGAATAAAAACAAAAAACAGTTGGAAGTATGGTCGTTTTGAAATAAGAGCTAAACTTCCACAAGGTCGGGGCACCTGGAGCGCGTTATGGGCCCTACCGACCGATTGGACCTATGGACCCTGGCCCTACAGCGGCGAGATTGACATATTAGAACATGTAGGCTTTAATGAAGGAGAAATTGTTGGCTCATTGCATACTATTGCAAAAGCAGGAGATTTATATGGTACTGGCCAACAAGGTACAATTAAAATTCCGAATGCTTGCAAAGAATTCAATAATTATATTTTAGAATGGAATGAGAATGAAATAAATGTTTTGGTAAATAATAAAAGTTTTTTCAAATACTCGAGACGGAATCAACCGTGGCAAAGATGGCCTTTTGATCAAAGATTTCACTTATTGTTTAACATTGCGGTTGGTGGCTGGTGGGGAGGCGCTAAGGGCGTAGACAATGATGTATTCCCCACTAAAATGGAAATTGATTATGTGAGAGTTTATACTCAGAAATAATTTTAAGATATAAAAATGATATTAAAAAAATTATCCTATACTATACTTATTAGTTTATTCATTGTTGTTGGGTGCGAGAATAGCAACGAAATAAAAAAACGAGATGGACTTATAGTTTACCAGGAAGCCCAAATATCATGGATACGAAACTTTAATCCTCTAAGTCCTGCAGGCTCGGCAAGGTGGCCAACTTTGTCCGGGATATATGAACCATTATTTATTTATAATTCTATAACGGGCGAATATGTGCCATGGCTCGCACTCGACTATACATGGGAAAAAGGCAATAAAGTTTTAAAGATGCTAATTCGTAAAGGTGTAAAATGGTCTGACGGAGAACCATTTTCCGCGGAAGATGTGGCTTTTACATTTAACATTAAAAGAAAACACCGCGCTCTAGATACCCGAGACTCCTGGGGATATCTAAAGGAAGTTGTTGCAATGTCCGATACTATTGTAAAATTCGAGTTCAAACGAATTTACGTCCCTGGGTTTGATGCTCTTGCCACACAATCAATTGTTGCAAAACACATATGGGACAAAATAGATGACCCAGTAAAATTTTCTAATCCAAGCCCTGTCGGGACGGGACCTTTTACGGAAATTATTCGATTTGATAGTCAATTGTGGGAATTGGGGAAAAACCCCAATTACTGGCAAAAAGGAAAACCGCAGATAAACAAACTTATTTTCCCTACCTACCCTAGTAATGAACAGGTTACACTCGCACTACTGAGCGGCAACCTGGATTGGGCAGGAGCCTTCATTCCCGCTGTTGATCGTGTCTTTGTATCAAAAGATACTGTACATCACAAGTATTGGTTTCCGCTGACTGGTCACACAACATTTCTTCATACAAATACGAAGCATCCGATACTTAGTGACGTTAGAGTGCGAAAAGCAATTAGTTACGCGATTGATCGTGAACTCGTGGTTAAGGTTGGAATGTATGATTATACTGAACCAGCGCATGTGTCAGGAGTATCTGGTCCAATGTCTAAATGGCATTCGCCTTATTTAGATCAAGCAGAAAACTGGACTACCTATGACCCAGGAAAAGCAAATATGCTATTGGATGGTGCGGGCTTCATTAAAGATGAAACGGGATTGAGGTATACAACCGATGGGCACATCCTGGAATTCGATATTATCATTGTGTCGGGTTGGAGCGATTGGATACGGTCCGCTCAAATCGTCAGCCAAAATCTTAAAAACGTTGGAATAACAGCAAAAGTGAAAACCTACGATTTTGGAGCCTGGATAAGTCGTATGCAAAAAGGCGATTTCGAGTTAGCTATCGGTTGGGCGGAAAAGGGAACCACACCTTATGCGCTCTACAGAGGAATGATGTCTTCTGAGTATTTGCAACCGAAAGGTGAAATTGCCGACGTAAATTGGCATCGTTTTGGCTTAGCTTCCGCAGACTCGCTTTTTAGAGAATACGAGCAAACATCAGACAAAAATGAAATAACAGAAATCATATACGAACTACAGCATTTATTTATTGAACATGCTCCTTCCCTACCTCTCTTTTCGGAAGCATCCTGGGCAGAATGCAATACCAAATATTTTTCAAATTTTCCAAGTGCTGAAAATCCATACGCTACCTTATCCCCTAATTATCCTCCAGAAAATTTACTTGTATTAGTAAACGTACAAAATCGATGAACCATTCACTAAACTATTTATTAAGACGGTTGGGGTTTTATTTTATCGCAGCGTGGGCAGCATTAACGCTAAATTTTTTCATTCCAAGGTTGATGCCTGGAGACCCAGCTGCTATTATTTTTGCCCGATTTCGAGGTAAGCTTAAACCTGAAGCAATGAATGCTCTTCGAGAAACCTTCGGTTTAACCGATGAACCTCTTTTGGGGCAATATTGGTCTTATCTTAAAAGTATTTTACAGGGAGATCTGGGAATATCTATTGCATATTTTCCTGAACCAGTAACCAGTATAATCTCTAGCGCGCTTCTGTGGACAATTTTTCTTGCTGGCTTTTCCCTAATTATTTCCTTTTCTTTAGGAACCCTGTTGGGCACTATCATTGCCTGGAACAGAAGCGGTAAGTTGGATTCTTTCCTTCCGCCTGCTCTGGCATTTATAGGTGCATTCCCCTATTTCTGGTTGGCTATGGTGGCTCTATATATTTTTGGTTTTGAGTTAAGTTGGTTTCCCCTTGGGCATGCTTACGGAAATGACGTAACACCCGGGTTTAATATTCCTTTCATTTTGAGTGCGCTGTATCATGCTGCGCTCCCGGCGCTGACCATGATCCTAGTAAGTCTGGGCGGCTGGATGCTCTCTATGCGCAATATTATGATAACCACCCTAGGTACAGACTACATAGCTTTTGCCCACGCAAAAGGACTTTCTTCACGCTTAATTATGTTACGCTATGCGGCACGTAATGCAATTTTACCAAATTTTACAGGATTTGGAATGGCTCTGGGATTTGTTCTTAGTGGTGCGTTATTAACAGAAATTATTTTTTCTTACCCGGGGCAAGGATATCTGCTATTGCAAGCAGTGCGGGCTCAAGATTTTCCACTCATGCAGGGATTGTTTATGACAATTACATTTGCGGTTTTGGCTGCAAATTGGATTGTAGATATTCTCATTTTGTTTTTTGATCCGAGGACGAGGAAATAAATATATAATGAGCTATATCCACAATAGTATTTTATCTCGCTGGATCACCGGTATCATCCAGAATCGTAAGGCAGTAACGGGTGTTGTTATAATTCTTCTTTTTATTTTTATTGGAATATTTGGCCCCTTTATTACTCAGGACCCCACAGCATTTTTGAGTACGCCACTTTCACCTCCATCCTGGGAGCACTGGCTAGGGACAAATGGTCAGGGTCAAGATGTGCTTGCGCAGACAATTTCAGGAGCGCGACAGACACTACTAGTTGGTTTCACCACTGGTATTATGGTTGTCCTGATTGGTGCCCTGATTGGCGGAATATCTGGATACTATGGTGGACGTATTGATGATCTCTTATCTTTACTAATCAATGTTTTTCTTGTCATGCCGGGTCTGCCGCTGATGGTGATCCTTGCCAGTTGGCTCCCGCCAGGACCCGGAACACTAACAGGTGTATTGGTACTTACCGGGTGGGCTTGGAATGCCCGTGTAATTCGTTCTCAAATGATGACATTTCGAAGTCGTGATTTTGTATCAGCCGCAATCGTCAGTGGGGAGCGTAACATCAGAATTATTGTTATAGAAATTATGCCACGTATGCTTTCTCTTCTTGCTTCTTCTTTCATTGGTGCGTCTATTTATGCTATTGGCGCCCAAGTGGGGTTGGAATTTTTAGGATTGGGCGATGTAAGCACAATCACCTGGGGAACCAACCTGTACTGGGCCAGTAATGATATGGCTCTGCTCACAGGTTCCTGGTGGACCTTTGTCCCAACTGGGCTAAGTATTGCCATTGTAAGCTTTGCTCTAACGTTGATCAATTTTGGCATTGATGAAGTAACTAATCCTCGGTTGATTTCAGAACGGGTATGGCGTGAAAACATTCCGACGAATAAGGCTATCAACGGAATAACTCCTGTTGTGAAAGACCATGAATAATTCTGTTCTCTCCATTCAAAATCTTTGTGTGAACTATATCACACCCGGTAATCCGGTAAAAGCAGTGAATGACGTTTCTTTTGAAATACAGCAAGGAGAGATTTTTGGCTTAGTAGGAGAGTCTGGAAGCGGAAAAAGTACCGTGGTACAGGCAGTTTTACGTACTCTTCCCCCTCCTGCCGTTATTACAGGTGGTAAAGTTATAATCAATAATAAAGATATTCTTTCTATCTCAAATACTGACGTGTTACAATATCGCTGGAAACAGATATCAATCGTAATGCAGAGCGCTTTGAATGCGCTAAATCCTGTGCTGACAATACGAGAACAGATTAAAGATGTTTTGGAAATCCATGGCGATCTAACTGGGAAAGCCGTAGATAATCGTATACACGAATTATTATCTTTGATTGACATTGACGTGAGCCGTCTGGATAGTTATCCGCATGAGCTCTCAGGTGGGATGAGACAAAGAGCCGTCATCGCGATCGCCCTGGCTCTAATGCCGCCACTTATTATTATGGATGAACCTACCACTGCACTTGATGTTATTGTAGAACGTGAAATTCTTGCGAAAATTATTGAGCTACGGAAAGAACTTGGTTTTACAATCCTTTTTATTACCCATGACCTCAATCTATTATTAGAGTTTGCGGACCGTCTGGTAATCATGAAAAATGGAAAAGTTATTGAATTGGGTCAAACACAAAAAATTCGTACGGGTGGTGAGCATTCCTATACTCAAAAATTAATTGGGGCACTTCCATCTGCATCAGGACCCCGAAAAAAGGGATTACTCTCTAAACCAAAG
>JABHKE010000037.1 GCA_018692355.1 Fidelibacterota bacterium | reverse complement strand
GTAACTGCATAATAAAAACCCCACAATAAGATACTTGAAAGAACAATTCCCACAGCGTGGTCGGTGTTTTTGATGAGAACTATTCCATCGAATATTTTATTAAGGGCTTGAAATAGTTTTTGACCAATTCCTTTTTGTAAGACAGCAACCTCTCCTATTTTTCCCATAAGGTTGAACTTCCATGATAGAAAAATACCCAAAATGATGGCAAAAGTGATTCCTGAAAGGAGATAAACAGCCAGCCGAATTCCATCCTGCTCAAATGGAAACCAAGGAATTAATAAAACAAAAACGAGTAATACCATAAGCAGGTCGAGTATACGTTCCATAATCACGGTCCCAAAAGCTTGTGTGGTAGACATGTGTCGTCCTGAAGTCACGGAATAAGCACGCAACAATTCTCCTAATCTAAATGCAAGTATTCCATTTCCAAAATAGCCCACCATGGTGGCAGAAAATACATCATGAAGTGGAATCTTCTCTACAGGATCCATAATCAATTTCCACCGGTATGCACGGACAATACAACTCGTCACTAGTAAAAAACAACCTAGAGTTATTCCAGATATTTTCACCTGTTTTATCTGGTGGATCAATCCATCAAAATCTTCTCCCATAAAAGCTAGATAAATCCCAATTATACTGATTCCGCCTACAATTAAAATTTTTAAATATTTATTCACGAAGGTCTATAGTCTCATATTCTGTTAGATCAATCGTTGCAACGTCCCGCCCTTTTATAGAGTCTAAAGATATTATTTTTATCCAAATCTCTGAATCATCACCGGTTTTCAAAATAATCTCTTTCGGTTTACCACTACCCGGAATAGTGCGAATTGTTCCATGCATTTCCCAATCTAATAAGGTAAAGGGAATTCGAAATCCATTTTTTTCTAAAAGAGGTTCACCTATTTGAAGAGATTTATTCGTTCCTGTCAATATATCGAAGATGGTGATTTCCCCGGGAATGGTCTGGTCATAGATCACCTGTTTCCCCACCTTATTGATTGTCGTGATCTCACCATTGTTAAAAGTGATTCGTTGATCCAAAGCATCAAAAGTATAATGTTTTTTTCCTAAGTAAAAAAAAGTACCATTAGATTCAAATCGTTTACCAAATTGTTCCTGGTAAAATTCAATTTCAAAGATACGGCCACTCTTTGCATTCATGTAATCTAAAAACTGCTGATACGGTCCAGGTTGAGCTCCCATCTGTCCAACAAGAATTATAAATAAAAGGTTTTTTTTCAACTGATTATTCCCGAATCATTTCGAGATAGGTCTCATCCACTAATACTTCTCTTGCCTTGCTCCCTGTAAATGGACCTACAACACCCGTCTGTTCCATTTGATCAATCAACCGTGCAGCCCGTGAATATCCCACCTTGAGTCTTCGTTGGAGTAAAGATATGGACCCCTGCTGATGAGTGATTACCAATGCAACAGCATCGTTAAACAGTTCATCGGAGCTACTATCACCATCTCCGCCAAATTCTGTCGCAACCGCTTCTCTAACTGTAGGCAATATCATTTCATCAGGTTTTGGTTGATCTGATACATGATTCATGACAGCTTCAATTTCTTCTAGGGTCAGGAATGCGTTATGCATTCGAGTTACATCTGAACTGCCTGTTCCCAGGTGAAGCATATCACCGCGCCCAATCAATTTATCCGCACCGATCTGGTCAATAATGGTTCTTGAATCAACTTTACTGGCAACCTGGAATGCGATGCGTGAAGGGAAATTAGCCTTAATCACGCCTGTGATTACATCCACGGAGGGTCGCTGTGTGGCAATGACCAAATGAATCCCAACTGCACGGGACAATTGTGCTAATCGTGCAATAGGTGCTTCCACATCTTTCGCTGACAACATCATGAGATCTGCTAATTCGTCAATTACAAGAATAATGTATGGCATAATGGATTCGTCATTATTTTGCATCTTTTCGTTGTACTCACCAATGTTTCGAACAACCGCATCCGCCAAGACATTGTAACGGCGATCCATTTCTTTTTCCAACGCGCGAAGTGCTAAAATAGCGTTATCCACAGATGTGACAATAGGCTCCTGGATATCTTCCATTTTCAATAGATGATATCCTTCCAACTGACGATACAATGTCATTTCAACCTTTTTGGGATCTATCATGACAAATTTCACT
>JABHKE010000164.1 GCA_018692355.1 Fidelibacterota bacterium | reverse complement strand
GCCTGAATCCACAGACTCTTTTGCCGATTCCAATCCATCGTTTAAGGTTTCAGCTTGCCCGCCCACAACGATCCCAGCAGCGGCATTGAGCAATACAATATCTCGTTTTGGTCCTTTTTCGCCATTAAGAATCGATTTTATTATTTCAGCATTCTCAATGGGTTCGCCGCCTTGAAGTTCATCCAATGAAACGCGATTTAAACCTAACTCGATTGAATCAAATTCATAAGTATTTATATTCTCACCATTTTGCATTTGACTGATTTTGGTTGTGTCAGTTGTGGAAATTTCATCCAATCCGTCACGTCCATGAAAAACCATTACATCTGTCGAACCAAGTGCTTTTAATACATGGGCTTGAGCTTCAGTTAAATCCGGATGAAAAATTCCCATGGCCTGGGCCTTTACTTCGGCGGGATTACAGAGTGGGCCTAAAATATTAAAAACTGTTCGAGTGGCCAATGCTTTCCGAGCACCGATGGCATGTTTCATTGCAGGGTGGTAGGCCGGTGCAAACATAAATCCCAATCCAATCTCTTCGATATCTTTTGTGGACTCTTCCACTGATTTATCAATGGCAATTCCCAATGCCTGGAGCACATCAGCCGAACCAGATTTTGATGTCATTGAACGGTTCCCGTGTTTGGCTACATGAACGCCGGCACCGGCAACAACAAAAGTAGCAGTAGTAGAAATATTAAAAGTACCCAATGCATCACCACCGGTTCCACACATATCAATTGCAGGTGTTTGTAATTGAATAGTTATCATTTTTTCTCGCATGGCTTGAGCGAAGCCAGTAATCTCATCTACTGTTTCACCTTTTGAACGGAGCGCCATAAGAAAACCGGCAATTTGCGGGTCATCAAATTCACCCAACATTATAGAGAACATTACATTAAATGCTTCATCTCGAGTGAGATTTTGTTTATCAAGTATTTGTTCTAATATTTGTTTCATTATTTTATCTCTAAAAAATTCTTTATTATTTGTATCCCATACTCTGTGGCAATCGATTCAGGGTGGAACTGAACCCCGAAAACCGGATGAATTTCATGTTCGATCCCCATGATAAGTCCATTTTCTAATTCGGCAGTAATTTTTAAATCTTTAGGTAAACTGTCTCGTTCTGCAACCAAAGAATGGTACCGGGTTGCCGTGAAAGAATTACCTACTGCATTAAATAAAGTTGACCCAATATTTTGAATGGTTGCTGTTTTTCCGTGGACAATTTCTGATGAATGAATTACTGTCCCACCATATGCTACAGTGATTGCCTGGTGGCCAAGGCAAACACCAAGAGTGGGAATAGACGCTCCATATTTTTTTATCACATCAATTGAATGTCCTGCATCTTCCGGGCGACCAGGACCAGGAGAAATAACTATATGGGATGGATCCCACTGTTTGATATCATCTAATTTAAACTGATCATTCCGCACTACTTTTACATTTGAGTTGATAGGGCCAATGTATTGTACCAGGTTATAGGTGAATGAATCGTAGTTATCTATAACTAAAATCATGAGACCAGTCCATTTTCTGCAAAATCAATCGCTGCCATGATGGCTTTTGCCTTATTTACAGTTTCTTCAAATTCTTTAGTCGGGTTTGAATCGTGTACAATACCAGCGCCAGACTGAAAATGCGCAGAGCCATCCTTCAAGAGCATGGTACGGATGGCAATGCAAGTATTCACATTCCCCGTAAAGTCAAAAAAACCAACGGCGCCGGAATAAATATCCCTGCGCTCCTGCTCTAATTCATGAATGATTTCCATGGCCCGGATTTTAGGGGCACCGGTAACAGTGCCTGCGGGAAAGCCACTCATGAGGGCATCGAAAGGGTCCTTATCTTTGGCCAACTTCCCTTTTACATCAGAAACAATATGCATCACGTGGGAATAATTCTCGATCACCATGTTCTCCGAAATCGTAACGGAACCGAATTCAGATACGCGCCCCACATCATTTCGCCCCAAATCCAACAACATTAAATGTTCGGCGCATTCCTTTTCATCATTGATTAAATCTTTTGCCAATGCTTGATCTTCAGCATTCGTTTGTCCCCGGTGACGTGTACCCGCAATTGGACGGATTTCTACAATACCGTCTTCAACTTTTACTAATAATTCCGGAGAAGCGCCAATAATATCAAAATCATTAATCTTTAAATGAAACATGTAGGGTGATGGATTGATTGTCCGAAGTGCACGGTAAAGTGTGGTTGGCTCTACCGATGTTTTTCGTTCGAAGCGCTGACTCAAAACAATCTGAAAAATATCTCCATCCACAATGTGTTCTTTTGCTTTCAGTACAGCCGATTCAAATGTAGCCTGATTAAAATTTGAAGACAATTTACTTTGCTCCACCCGAACCGGTGTTTGGTAGTCCAAATCAGAATGGAGCAATTCACCAATCACATCCACGCGGTTGTGCGCTGCATCAAATTGTATTTTTAAATCTTGATTGGGATTCACCTTTACATTGGAAATGACCAGCGCTGATCCCTTCAAATGGTCAAATGCGATCATATCTTCAAAAAGCATAAATACTGAATCCGGGACATTTAATTCAGATTTTTCATGGGTTGGAATATCTTCCACCCAGGCGATGGTTTCGTAACCAAGGTAGCCAACCAAGCCCCCAGTAAAAGAAGGAATCCCTGGGAGTTTTGTCATATTATATTGGGATTGAGTTTCCCGGAGTAAATCAAGAAAGGGTGTATCAACATCAATGGTTCTTCCCTTTTCAGTGATAGTGGTTTTGCCATTGTTATGCATAAGAATTTTCTGCGGATTGATTCCCACATAAGAATACCGTGAATATTGATTTCCTTTTTCTACCGACTCTAATAAAAAAGCATAGTCCGCTTTTTGAGATAAATGCACCCATGCAGCTACCGGTGTAAGTAGATCTGCCAGGATTTGTTTATATACGGGGACGGTTGTACACCCTCGAGCAAGGTCCTGAAATTCGTTGAATATGAGTTGTGTTTTATCCATTTTGAGCAAAAAAAAACCCCGAAATTATCGGGGTTTAAGTATAGTCAGCATGTACAGGTATCGCTGGGACTATGAAACCCCTTCTCGGTTAAAAAACCAATACCAGCTATAAAAATATTTTGTATTCATGTTATTCATGACCGGAAAAATTAAGGACAGGAATGAATGGGAACCAACTTAATTTTATTTCTTTTGCAATTTTTTTGAAATGTGATAAATAGGTCCAAAAATGGCGGCAATGTCATTTCTCTTCAGTTTGCCTTCCAGTTTTTCAGCAAGACGATCAATGATTTCCTGTTCGCGGTTTGGGTCCCCAACATTGATGCCACCGGATGCTTTAATTTTGCCTATTTCCCTAGAAACAGAAAATCGCTGTACCAGCAAATCAAGCATTTGTTCATCAAGTAAATCAATTTTATCCCGGAGCACATTTATTTTTTCTTTTGAATGCATAATAAAATTTACAAATTAGAATTAATTAAACTCGATTTAAAGCCTGCTCCAAATCTGCTATAATATCATCTGGATTTTCAATTCCTACAGATAATCTGACTAAGCCATCTGTGAGTCCTCGGGCTTCTCGTTCTTCTTTTGGAACTTCTGCATGAGTCATGGTAGCAGGATGGGTGATCATGGTTTCCACTGCTCCAAGGCTTTCCGCCAGTTTTGCAAGTTTTACAGAATTCATCACAATTTTCCCTGCAGGGATGCCGCCGGTCAATTCAAAAGAAATCATACCACTGAATCCGGACATTTGTTTTTTCGCCGTTTCATGGGCTGGATGGGATGGGAGTCCCGGATAAGTGACTGATAAAACTTTCGGGTGAGCTTCTAAATACTCCGCAACAGTCTGCGCATTGGAATCATGCTTTTTCATCCGTAGATCAAGCGTTTTGATTCCCAGGATTGTGAGCCAGCAATCGAAGGGGCCCGGCACAGCACCAATGGATTTTTGGACGAATTTCAATTGGTCAAATAAATCTTCCCGATTGGTGATAACCACACCGCCAATAAGCTGGTTATGTCCACTTAAATATTTTGTTGTGCTGTGCATAACCAGGTCTGCGCCAAATTCCAATGGTCGTAAAAAAACCGGTGTGGCAAAAGTAGAATCCACCCCAAAAAGGATGTTATGTTTTTTTGCAATATTCCCCACCGCTTCTAAATCAGTGATTTTCAAGAGTGGATTCGTAGGCGTTTCTATCCAAATTAATTTTGTATTCGATTGAATTGCATTTTCAATATTGGCGGAATTGGAAGAATCCACATAGGTGAAATGAAGATCATAATTCACCAGGATTTGGTTGAAATGCCGGGATACGCCACCATAAACATCATCAGAGCAAATTACGTGATCACCGGCTTTCAAGAGTCTCATACAACTATCTACAGCCGACATGCCGCTGGCGAATGCTATACCAAATTTTCCACCATCGAGAACGGCTAATATTTCTTCCATCACTTGTCGTGTGGGGTTGGATGATCGGGTATAATCAAATCCTTTATCCTTGCCTACTTCTTCAAGAACGTAGGTGGCTGTTTGGTATAGAGGCGGTAAAATAGCGCCGGTGGTGGGGTCAGGTGTTATGCCTGCCTGGACAACTTTTGTATCAAATTTCATAAGAGTTCCTTTGGTGTAGCTAATCAGACTGCCAGTAAATATTCTTTTAGGTCAGAAAATTGGTTGGGCATTTTAATGGAATTTTTTTCTTTTTTCATGGCAATTTGTAATGAATCAGGTAGGGCTGTCTTGTTCCCAATGATGGGTTCAATCACATCTGCAAATTTCCCCGGATGCGCCGTAGATAAAACCACGCCCTTCGTTTTAGAATTTGTTTCATTTCTATATTTATTTAATCCCAAAACACCAACTGCGGTGTGGGGTTCAATCAAATAGCCAAACTCATTTTTGATATTTTGAATAGATTCTTTTGTATCTTTATCAGAAAAGCTCCAACTGGCAATATCCACTTTTACTTGGTTTACATCATCATGAAACAAGTTTTGAATTCGATCTAAATTACTGGGAACACCCACATCCATTGCATTGGATATTGTTTGTACAGCATCTTGATGTTGAATTGTACCACTACTTATAAAGTGTGGAAAAGTATCATTTGCATTCGTCGCAGCAATAAATTTCTCAACTGGAACGCCCATTCGGTTTGCCAATAGTCCACCGGTTAAATTCCCAAAATTCCCACTAGGCACACTAAATATAACGGTCTCATTATTTGCATATTGTTTCCATGCCCATGCATAATAAACAGACTGTGGGAGAAGGCGAGCCATATTTATCGAATTAGCAGAACTTAAAAATAATCGGTGGCGCAAATCGTGATCTTGAAAAGCAGCTTTAACCATTCGCTGGCAATCATCAAAAGAGCCGTCTATTTCCAAAGCAGTAATATTTCCGCCCAAAGTTGTTAGTTGTTTTTCCTGGATAGTGCTTACTCGATTGGAAGGATAAAGAATAATAACGTTAATGCCTTCTACGTTAAAAAACCCGTTTGCAACGGCACTACCCGTATCACCGGACGTAGCCACTAAAATGGTTAGCTCATTATCTTTATTTTCAAGAAAATAAGACATGGTCCGAGCCATGAACCGGGCTGCAAAATCCTTGAAGGCCAATGTAGGTCCATGGAATAACTCCAGTACAGAATCGGTTTTATTTAATTCTTTAATTCCCAGAGGGAAATCAAATGCCAATTCACAAATGTCAGTTAATTGAGCGTGTGTTAAATCATCTTTCGTGAATGGATGAATCATACCAACAGCTAATTCGGGGTAGCTTAAATCAGATTTAAAAAAGTCAATCCCTAAGTGAGGAATAGTCTCGGGCATATAAAGGCCACCGTCCGGTGCTAACCCATGGAACAATGCATCCTTGAATCCGACTGAAATAGCGTTGCCTTTTGTACTATAAAAGCGCAAGTATCAGTCCAATATTTCTGGTGGTTTTTTGTGAATAGGTGTACTGTATGCTGTGCTCTTAAGTCCCGCTTTTTTAAATGCACCCACCATGGTTATCCCGATATGTTCAGCTATTTTCAAGGAATCGGATAAAGCGAAAAGAGCAGGTCCAGAGCCAGAGATTCCGCAGCCGATTGCCCCGGCATCCATTGCGGATTGTCGAACAGATGGGTAACCGGGAATGAGTTCTGCTCGAAACGGTTCAGCGAAAAGATCCACCATGGAACGGCCTAAGAGATCAAAATCAGATTCATGAAGGCCCAAAGTAAAACCTGCCAGGTTTCCAGCCTGTTCTACTGCAGATTTTAAAGGAACCCGTTTAGGTAACATACGCCGTGCATCCAACGTATTCACGATAAAATCAGGTAATACAGCTGTACTAAATAATTTTTTTGGTACCGGCAAATTCAGAATATCCAAAGGTTCATAACTGCGGATCAGGATGATGCCACCGAAAAGTGCCGGTGCAATATTATCTGCATGAAATCCACCCGATGCCACCGCTTCTCCTGCCATGCCATGAACCAGTAATTCACTATTTTCGAGTGGTTTATTCAATAATTCATTTACACCCACAACAGCCGCCGCCGCACTGGCAGAACTGGAACCAATCCCGCTTCCTGGGGGAATCCCTTTTTCAATATGAACCTTAAACCCCTGCTTACTCTCTACAGTATCAAGAAGAGACAAAATAGCTTTTCCTGCAGTATTATTTTCAGGATCAACGGGGATTGATTCATATTTTATTCCGGACATTGAAATTTCTATTCCCGGTTGATCCTGTTTTTCAATCGTTACAATATCGCCGGGTTTTGCAATGGCGTAACCAATACAATCGAAACCGCAAGAAACGTTAGCTACCGAAGCTGTTGCCCGGACTCGAATCGAATTATTCAACATGGATAAATCCTTTTTGAGCCAATAATTCTGCCATAAGAATGGCACCACCAGCAGCGCCACGAACTGTATTATGCGACAATCCAATAAATCGAATATTAAAAAATGTCTCATCCGTTATTCGCCCTACAGTTACAGTCATGCCATTCCCTAAATCTCGATCTAATTTGGGTTGGGGACGATCTATTTCATTCAAGACGATAATAGGAATCTTTGGCGCTGATGGCAGATGCAATGACTGTGGCTCTGCTGTAAATGAAGATATAATTGATTTGAATTCATCTATAGTAGGGACAACATCAGCAAATCCAATATGCACTACAGCTGTATGTCCATCCACTACTGGCACACGTGTACATACTGCATTTATATTTATTCCCGTGGATTGTTCAATGCCGTTTTCCGTCACTTCACCAAATATTTTTAATGGTTCTTTTTCTGTTTTTTCTTCTTCTCCATCAATATATGGCACCACATTCTCTTTTAAATCTGGATTGGTTAATGCTTTGTATCCGGCACCTGACAATGCCTGAAGGGTAGTCACTTGTACGCGATCCACCGGAAACCCTGCTTGTTTTAATGCTTCTAATACAACAATATAGGATTGAATTGAACAATTAGGTTTTACTGCTACAAATCCAGAACCTGGTAAATTTCGGTTTCTTTGTTGAATGGGAATCACGTCTGCATGATGGGCGTTTATTTCAGGAATGATCATAGGCACATCATGGGTTTGACGATTTGCAGAACTAGTGGAAATAACAGCATACCCTTTTTGGGCATATCCAAATTCAAAATCACGTGTATCTTGTTTTTCTTGCAAGTCTAGCGCAGAAAATACACATGTTACATCCTCGGGCATCGATTCAAAATCATGCACATTCCGAACAATTAAGCCAGAAATGGCATCAGGTATTGGCGTTTCCATAACCCATTTGCTATCCGTCGCTTCCCTATATGTTTTTCCGGAGGAACGCTCTGAAGCGGCCACATCTATAACGTGAAACCATGGATGGTTTTCCAATAATCGTAAGCAATTTTGCCCAACCATTCCGGTGGCACCCAAAACACTTACTTTAATATTTTTTTCTATTGACATTTTAAAATATCTCCTAAAACACCAGCAGCTGTGACTTCAGCTCCGGCGCCATGTCCTTTAATAATCATGGGTGTATCTTTATATCTTTTGGTTGTAAACACAATAAAATTTTCTCGTCCATTTTGATGATAAAAAGGATTTTTAATTCCCACTGCTTTCAATTCCACTGTTGCATTTTGACCATCCCAGGTGGCTATATACCGCAGCACCTTATCTTCCTGGGAAGCTGAAGTATACATGTTTAAAAATTGGTCATCATATTTGGATAATTGCTCTAAAAATTCATCAATGGAAATTGTCGGATCCATATTTTCTGGAATCAAACTTTGAATAGATACATCTTCAAGCTCTAATTGTGCACCAGTCTCTCGTGCTAAAATAAGAATCTTTCTTCCCACGTCCACACCATTTAAGTCATCTCTTGGATCCGGTTCTGTGTACCCGTTTTCCTGAGCACTTTTTACTAATTCACTAAAAGGAATAGAACCATCAAATTGGCTGAATAAATAGCTTAACGTTCCAGACATAATTCCTTCAATTTTTTCAACTGCATCGCCTGTGATTAATAAAGTTTGTAATGTTTCAATAATGGGGAGCCCTGCGCCAACATTTGTTTCATATTTAAATAGAGCACCAGCGGCTTCCGAATTCTCACGAATCGAATCATAATAATCCTGATTCATGGCATTGGCTAGTTTGCTAGCAGATACAACAGAAATTCCTTTTTTAAGAATATTTGCCGTTTTTTCTGCAATTGCTGGTGATGATGTTACATCCACAAATACAGAGTTCAGAGATTGAGATACGGAAGAAATAAATGATTCCAAATCAGCTGTATCCCCATTTTCTAATTCTTCCAAATAATGTTGGGGATCTAATCCACTGGGATTCAAAATCATTTTGCGGCTATTCATTATACCGCATATATTTATGGAATTATTGTCCTGAATTAACCTTATTAGATCTGAACCAACCAAACCAACCCCAGCGATAAATACATTAATAATAGCATTGTCTGAAAAAATATATTGATGCAAAGATCGAATGGCTGATTTGACTTCATCATTTTTTATAATAAAGGATATGTTTCTTTCCGAAGATCCTTGAGCAATAGCAATCACATTTACATTTTTTTCGCCAAGGACGCTAAATAGTTTTCCGGAAATTCCAGGTGTATGGCGCATGCCTTCACCCACAACAGCAATGAGAGAAAGATCATTCTCAATTTTAATAGAATCGATAAAATGATTTTTCAGTTCAAACGAAAATTCTTCCTTCAAAAGCGATTCAGCCAAATCAACTTCTGCAGGTTGGATGGCAAAACAAATGGAATGTTCACTAAACACTTGAGACACAAGAATAATATTTATTTTCTTTTTGGCCAATGCATCAAATACCCGACCAATCACTCCAAAACGTCCCACCATACCGGCTCCTTGGAATCGGATTAGGGAAACATTATATAAAGATGAAATACCCACGGCAAAATGATCATCCCTTAAACGATCCTGTGTAATAGCCGTCCCTGGATTGTCTGGTTCAAATGTATTTTTAATGCGGATGGGAATAGATTTATATAAAGCAGGAATCATGGTGGGGGGAAAAATGACTTTTGCCCCGGCATGAGCCAATTCCATGGCTTCTTCATACGTAATATGAGAAATGGTTTTTGCATCAAAAACCACATTGGGGTCTGCAGATAAAATACCGTTTACATCAGTCCAGATTTCTATTTCTTTTACATCTAAAGCTGCACCAAAAATGGATGCGGTATAGTCTGAACCACTCCTTCCAAAAGTGGTTGTTTCTCCTGATTCAGTGGCACCAATGAATCCAGTAATTATCCTTGTTTTTGATTCATCTTTCCATTCATTACGAATATTATTATAAGATTTTTGATAATGAACAAATGCACTTCCGAAATGATCATCTGTTAAAATAACTTTTCGAGCATCCAAATATGTTGCGTTTATTCCTTTTTCGATACATGCTTCCGTAATAATATTTGCAGATAATTGCTCACCAACACTTAGTGCCGCATCTTTTAATTGCGGTGTACATTTTTTCTGGTTGGCAATTGTGCTTAATGTAACACTTAATTCATTTTCTATTTCTTGGACAGTATTAAACAATAGTTCTTTTTCAATATGAAGATCATGAATAGTTTTCCGATGTCTATCGAAAAACAATTGTAAATCATTATTATAATCAGCGCCCCGTTCCGCATATGCGATTAATTGAATGAGTTGATCCGTAATGCCACCAAACGCAGATACAACTACACCGCATGGATGTTCAGACGAAATAAGCTGCACCACCTGTTCAATTCGTTCGGTCGTTTTTACAGATGATCCGCCAAATTTGAGAATTTTCATATTAATACTAATTAAATACGTTTATTGATGCCTGAAATTGACTAATAAAATTAATGATATTATTAGAGAATAGTAAAAAAGTAAATCTTATTATTGGTATTACTAAAATTTATTCATAAAATTGATCATGGAATTAAAAAATATCTTATGGCGGAAGCGCCCTAATAAAATGATTCAGTTTAACACTTTGTTTAATAACAATAATAATATGAGTGGGGGCGAAGCTTTGTAACCATAAGGTTAAGCTTTAATAAAAACCCCCAAGGATTTCAATTCTTGGGGGTTTTTTTTTATATCAAATAAAAGGAAGTAAAAATTATGTGTGGCATATTTTTATACAAAGGGCAAAAACAAGATTGGGATTCATTGGAACCTGATATTAACCGGATCGGTTATCGTGGCCCCGATAATACACACCATGAAATGATTGGGAATGATGTGTTATTTGCGTTCCATCGATTAGCAATTATGGGTACAACAGAAATGGGTGATCAACCCATGAAACATCCAAATGATGCTTCACTCACTCTAATCTGTAATGGCGAAATTTATAATTATAAAGACCTGGCTGACAAATATGGTTTCAATTTGGTGACCGGTTCGGATTGTGAAATTATTTTACTCCTGTTTAAAAAATTTGGTATTGAAAAAACAGTGAAAGAATTAGATGGTGTATTCATGTTTGTAATACACGAAGCAAATACTGGCCTACTTTTCGCTGGCCGAGATCCCATGGGTGTCCGACCAGGGTTTATGGGCAGAAATGGAGATGAGATTATGATTGCATCGGAAGTAAAACCCATGGTGAATCATTGTTCAGACATTATACCATTCTCTCCAGGGAATTGGTGGTGCTCCGACGCCCCAGATACTTTCAACCCTTATTTCCATTACAATGGTATCAAAATTCAGGAACATAGTGAAGAAGATATTTGCGATAAAATTCGGTCTTTATTAATAGATGCAGTCAAAAAGCGACTCATGACAGAACGTGAGATTGGATGTCTCTTATCCGGCGGATTGGATTCAAGTTTAATTTGCGCCTTGGTGAATAAATATTATGAAGGACCAAAACTAAATACATTTTCTATTGGACTTCCGGGGAGCATCGATCTTGAATATGCACAAACTGTGGCGGATCATTTGGACACAAAACACCATCAGATCGAAGTATCTGAAGATGAGTTTTTAGATGCTATTGAAACAGTTATTTATAATATTGAATCTTATGATACTACAACAGTTAGGGCTAGTGTGGGCAATTATCTTGTCTCTAAATACATAACAGAAAATTCTGATTGTAAGGTGATCTTTAATGGTGATGGTGCTGATGAAGCCTGTTGCGGCTATGTGTATTTAAAGAATGCACCAACATCAAAAGACCTACAAAAGGAAAGTGAAAAACTGGTAGAAGAGATCCACTATTTTGATGTGCTGCGATCTGATCGAAGTATTAGTTCAAACGGGTTGGAAGCGCGGACGCCATTTTTAGATAAAGCTTTTGTGAAATATTACCTCTCTATTCCTCCAGAATTAAAATCATTTGATGGTATAAAACGGTTGGAAAAATATTTACTACGACAAGCATTTGATGGTCAAGGAATCTTACCGGACGAAGTATTATGGCGACGGAAATGTGCATTTTCTGATGGTGTCAGTGCCAAGAAGAAATCTTGGCATCATATTATTCAAGCGTATGTTGACAAAAAAATATCGGATAATGAATTTCAACAAAAAAGCAAAACGATTAGCCACTGTACACCTGTTTTAAAAGAGAGCTATTACTACCGAAAAGTTTTTGATTCTTATTTTGGAGAGAATGAAAAATTAATCCCACACTTTTGGATGCCTAAATGGACGGACGTAATAGATCCATCTGCCCGGGAATTACAAGATTATCGGGAGTAAATGATTTTAAAGTGTAATGCAATGAAAAATATATTGTACAAACTTTTATTCTCCTGTAAAATCCCGCCCAAGTTTTCCAGCAATGGAGAATAAGGTAAACTAAAATGAATAATCAATACAAATTACAAAATACAAAAATAGCAAATGAACCATTTGCTCTTGGTATGGACATTAATCTCCTGCAGATTAATAGCCTATTTATTGATTTATTGATTCTAGTGATTATTGGACTCGCCGTCCAAATCGCCTAACAGATTATTTAAAAAATATGGTAGGTGAAGATGACGGCGGAGACAAATTCCTCCCCCACAATTCCTATACCCTGCCTATATATATTCTGAACGATTTGGTACACGTGTTTCCATTAGAATTGAAAAATGAGAACATAAATGAGATCAGATACAATAAAAAAGGGATTTGAACATGCACCGCACCGCAGCCTCTTACGTGCAACAGGTGTCATAAAGGAAGAGTCCGACTTTGAGCGCCCCTTCATTGGGATCGCCAATTCTTATATTGATCTGATTCCTGGCCATGTCCATCTACAAGAATTTGGTAAAGTTGCCAAACAGGCTATTCGCGACGCTGGTGGTGTACCATTTGAATTCAACACCATCGGTGTAGATGATGGAATCGCCATGGGGCATATTGGCATGCGATATTCTTTACCCAGTCGAGAATTGATTGCGGATTCGGTGGAAACAGTGGCAGAGGCCCATCGTTTGGATGGGCTCTTATGCATTACCAATTGTGATAAAATTGTTCCAGGCATGCTTATGGGGGCTGTTCGTATAAATATTCCAACTGTCTTTGTTTCTGGTGGTCCCATGAAAGCGGGAGAAGTAGATGGGAAAAAGGTTGACCTGATTTCAGTATTTGAAGGCGTGGGTAAGGTTGAGGCCGGTATAATTTCTGAACAAGAATTAACAGAAATTGAAAAGGAAGGATGCCCCACTTGTGGCTCCTGTTCGGGAATGTTCACTGCAAATTCAATGAATTGTCTTATGGAAGCATTGGGCATTGCGTTACCCGGGAATGGTTCTATTCTGGCGGTTGATGAAGGTCGTCTAGAGCTTGTAAAACAAGCTGGAGAAAAAATATTAAATATGGTAAACCATGATGTAAAACCGCGAGACATCATTACCAAAGAATCTATCCGAAACGCGTTCGCTCTAGATATGGCTATGGGTGGGAGTACAAATACTGTCCTACATACTTTAGCAATTGCACACGAAGCTAATATTGATTTTGATCTACTAGAATTAAATGAGATTTCAAAGAATACACCTTATCTTTGTAAGGTGAGTCCTGCTACCCCGGATGTCCATATGGAAGATGTGGATCGAGCTGGTGGTATTTCTGCAATATTAAATGAATTGTCAAAAAAGGATGATGTTTTAAGATTGGATCTTCCAACCATAACAGGCCAAAGTCTTGGTGAAAATATTGCAGCGGCTCATTCCAAAGATGAGTCCATCATTCGAACTATAGACTCTCCCTATTCTCAGCAAGGTGGATTAGCAGTATTGTTTGGAAATCTAGCTCCTAATGGATCCATTGTAAAAACGGGAGCGGTAGATTCTAAAATGCTAGTTCATTCAGGACCGGCACGTATTTATGAATCTCAGGAAACAGCGCTCTCTGGCATTATGAATCATGAAGTGCAATCAGGAGATGTGGTTGTTATTCGTTATGAAGGCCCTAAAGGAGGACCGGGTATGCCCGAAATGTTATCCCCAACCAGTGCCATTATGGGAATGGGATTAGGAGATAAGGTTGCACTCATTACAGATGGACGTTTTTCTGGAGGAACACGTGGTGCTTGCATCGGTCATATATCACCGGAAGCCGCAGAAAGAGGACCTATCGCAGCATTAGAAAACGGGGATACTATTCATGTGAACATTCCGGACAAAAGTTTGAACGCTGAACTAACTGATGAAGAAATCCAGTCCAGACTGGATGCTCTTTCGGAATTTAAACCAAAAATAACAAATGGATATTTAGGCCGATATGCTAGGATGGTTACATCTGCAAATACCGGTGCTGTATTAGAATAAATGAGAAATACTATGAAGAAAAGAATATTAACAGGTGCAGAAATCATTTGGGAATGTATTATTCGAGAAAATATTGATGTTGTTTTCGGATATCCTGGTGGGACGATTTTACCAGCTTATGATGCACTTAATAAGTATCGTGATAAAATCCATCATGTATTAGTTAGGCATGAACAGGGTGCTACTCACATGGCGGATGGCTATGCAAGAGCCAGTGGCAAAGTGGGTGTAGCCATGGCAACATCTGGCCCAGGTGCGACTAATATGGTTACGGGTCTCGCAACTGCAAAACTGGATTCTATCCCGATAGTTTGTATCACTGGGCAGGTCCCGAGAGCAGCCATTGGTTCCGATGCCTTTCAGGAAGTTGATATTTCTGGTACTGTTTTACCGGTAACTAAATATAGCTACCTTGTGATGGATATCAACAATTTGGCTTCTACGATAAAAGAAGCCTTTGCCGTGGCACGTTCTGGCCGGCCAGGACCTGTGTTGATTGATATACCTAAAGATGTCCAAAATGATACAATTGAATTTGTCTACCCAGATGAACCTGTTAGACTCCCTGGGAATAATCATCCTATAGAAGCATCTGAAAAACACATACAGAATGCTGCAGACCTAATTAACAATGCAAAGAAACCAGTGATACTTGCAGGACATGGCATTCTTCTGTCCGGCGCTTCTCAGGAAATAATTAAATTAGCCGAAACAGCTTCCATACCAATTGGATGGACATTATTGGGGGCGGGGAGTGTCCCTGCAAGCCACCCCCTGAATATGGGAATGATGGGTATGCACGGCGAATTTGCAGTAAATAATGCTATTCAAGATGCGGACCTTTTGATAGCTTGTGGAATGCGTTTTGATGACCGAGTGACAGGGAATATTAAAACCTATTCTCCTGATTCGAAGAAGATTCACATAGATATTGATCCATCTGAAATCAATAAAAATGTTCCTGTTGATGTAGGCATTTCCTGTGACTTGCGTACTGCAATGACGCAATTATTACCCCACATCAGTAGAAAGCAAAATAAAGAATGGCTCAAAACAATTTCTGGATGGCAAAGTGAATCTTTGGGAAGAGATATTATCAACGTCCAAACGGATACACTTTATGGTGCTCAGGTTATTCGCGATATCTGGAAGGAGACAAATGGAGATGCACTCATTGTTACCGATGTGGGCCAACACCAGATGCTAGAGGCACAATATTATGACCACGAGGAGCCCAATACACTTTTGACTTCTGGCGGTTTGGGGACAATGGGTTACAGTTTGCCAGCAGCTATTGGTGCCAGTTTTTCCAGACAAAATAAAGATATTTGGGTGATTGTCGGTGATGGCAGTATCCAGATGACTATTACAGAATTAGCCACAGCCGTTCAGGAAAATGCCAATATAAAGATTGCCATCATAAACAACGGTTACCTGGGAATGGTCCGTCAATGGCAGCAACTATTCTATGATGCTCGCTATGCGGAAACACCCATCAGTAGTCCTGATTATCTAAAGATTGCTGAAGCTTATGGCCTTCCAGGGTACCGGGTAAATAAGAGAAAAGAGATCCCCGGAGTTATTCAGAAGGTTAAGAAAAGTAAGGGACCTGTATTGGTGGAATTCGTGGTAGAGCAACATGATATGGTTTATCCAATGGTTCCCGCAGGCGCTGCTTTGAATGCCATGATATCCCGACCAAAGAATAAACAATTTCAAGAAGCATAACAAATAGGAGGACCCCTTGCTATGAAACAAACATTAATCGTTTTTGTTCAGGATGAACCTGGCGTATTGAATAGAATATCAAGTCATATCCGGAGACGAAATTTTAATATAGAAAGCCTGATTGCCGGGCAGACGGAAAGAAAAGACATCACCCGCATGACTGTCGTTTTGAATGAACCAGACAAGACTAAGCAACGGACTGTAGTCAATAGTCTTAAAGAACTTATTGATGTTTATGACGTAATTGATGCTACAGAAATCGACAGCCATATTCGCGAATATGCCCTGGTCAAGGTTGCGCTAAAAAAAGATTACCTTGATGAAGTCAATAAAATTGTTGAATCGGCTCATGGAAAAATCATTGATGGTACTGATGATGCGACAATCTTTGAATTAACCGGCTATGAAAAAGAAGTAGAATCTGTTATCAAATCGTTGGAAAAATATGACATCCTTGAGATTGTTCGTTCGGGCAAGGTGGCTATGGTTGCAGGAAATTCTTCGAAAAATCAGCCAGAATTGACTAAATCAGAGCCGAACTGGACTACTTCTCGGATTCTGGAATCCTATTAACAAGAGTTGGTATTAATCAAATGGAGAAAAAATGAAAGAATTGAACATTAATGGGTATACTGAAACAATTATTGAACGATCGGATTATCCCCAGGAGAAATGCAAATCCATTTTAGAAAATGAAGTGACAGCCATTTTAGGCTATGGTCCTCAAGGTTATGGTCAAGGAATGAATATGCGGGATCAAGGATTTAATGTAATCCTTGGATTGCGACGCGGATCAAGTTGGGAAAAAGCAGTGAAAGATGGTTGGGTAGAAGGCGAAAATCTGTTTGAAATTTCTGAAGCGGTTCAACGCGGCACCATCATTCAGTTCCTATTATCAGATGCTGGACAAATACAGGCTTGGCCCACGGTCAAAGAGAATTTGAGTGAAGGAAATGCTCTTTATTTTTCACATGGATTCGGTGTTGTTTTCCATGAAGATACGGGTATTATTCCACCGGATAATGTAGATGTTATTCTCGTTGCACCAAAAGGAAGTGGGTTAACAGTGCGTACTCATTTCAAGGCAGGCCGAGGGATTAATTCTTCATTTGCAATTCACCAGGATTTTACAGGAAGAGCAAAAGAGCGATGTGTCGCTACAGCATTTGCTATTGGCTCCGGGCATTTATTTGAAACCACTTTTTCAAAGGAAGTCCATAGTGATTTGACTGGTGAACGATGTGTTTTAATGGGGCTTCTTCAAGGTGCGTTTTTGGCACAATATGAAGTTTTACGCGAGCATGGACATTCCCCATCCGAAGCCTATAATGAAACCATTGAAGAAGCATTACAAAGTCTTTATCCACTTGTTGCCGAAAATGGTATGGACTGGATGTATGCCAATTGTTCTACAACCGCACAACGAGGGGCTTTGGACTGGGCGCCCAAATTCCGTGATACCTTAAAGCCGGTTATTGAAGAATGTTATCAAAAAGTATTAAGTGGCGAAGAAGCACGGCGTTCCATTGAATCAAATTCAAAATCTGATTATCGTGCAAGATTGGAAGAAGAATTAGCAGAAATTAATAATCAGGAAATGTGGATTGCGGGGAAACAGCTCCGTCAGCTCCGTCCTGAAAATCTATAGAATTTTGGAATTATTGAAATGAAAACCTTCAAAATAACCACACTTCCAGGAGACGGGATCGGCCCGGAAGTGATGGATGTTGCCTTGGCTGTATTGGATTTGGTTGGTAGTGAATATGGCTTGAATTTTGAAATCAAATCAGAATTAGCCGGAGGCGCATCTCTTGATCAGTTTAACGAGCCCATTACCGAATCTGCACTCCAATCATGTCTAGAATCTGATGCAGTACTTTTAGGTGCTGTGGGTGGCCCCAAATGGGACAACCTTCCCCAAGAGAAAAAACCTGAAAAAGGATTACTGAAACTCCGTGAAGTGCTTGGCCTTTTTTCCAATCTTCGTCCAGCAAAAATTTTCGCTCCTCTTGCAGATGCATCATCTTTGAAAAAAGATGTTATTGTTGGATCTGATGTCATGGTTGTTAGGGAACTGACCGGTGGAATTTATTTCGGTGAGCCCCGCGGACATGATAAACATGAAGGATTTAATACATTACGATATAAAAAATATGAAGTTGAACGCATTGCCAAAGTTGCATTTGAATTAGCTCGAAAAAGGAATGGGCATGTTACATCGGTTGATAAAGCTAATGTTCTAGATAGTTCACAATTCTGGCGGGATGTGGTCCATGAAGTTCATAAAGATTATCAGGATGTCCCATTATCAAATATGTATGTGGATAATGCAGCTATGCAACTGGTTCGTGATCCCAAACAATTTGATGTGATTGTAACTCAAAATTTATTTGGGGATATTTTAAGTGATATAACCGCCATGATTACGGGCAGTCTTGGGATGTTGCCATCGGCCAGTATCGGAGAAAAACACGCCATGTATGAACCTGTTCATGGCACCGCCCCGGAAATTGCCGGACAAAATAAAGCAAATCCAATTGCGATGATATGTTCTGTAACCATGATGATGGAAATCACATTAAACCAACCGGAAGCAGCGCATCGATTAAATAATGCCATTGAATCTGTTTTGGAAAATGGAATTAGAACGATCGATATTGCTTCGACAGATTCAACAATTGTTACAACTGACGGAATGAGAGATGAAATAATTCATGCGTTTCAACAAACGAATAAGTCTATTATAGATTCTCGTGAACTTGTAAGGGAATAAGCATGAGTGAAAAAATAATCATTTTTGATACCACGTTACGTGATGGTGAACAAGCACCAGGCGCATCTTTGAATGTGTTTGAAAAAGTAGAAATTGCAAAACAGCTTGAACGATTAAATGTGGATGTGATTGAAGCAGGGTTCCCCGTTTCATCTCAAGGTCAATTTGAAGCGGTTCAGCGAATTGCAGATTCTGTGAATGCAATTATCACTGGATTGGCCCGGACGATTGATGGAGATATTGATGCCTGTCACAAATCATTAAAAGGGGCTGAACGTTCTAGAATTCACACTTTTATTGGGACATCCGATATTCATATTAATGGAAAATTTGAATCAGCCCGCTACGGAAAATCCCTGCCGGAAAAACAAGCTACTATTTTGAAAATGGCTACCGATGCAGTTCAGTATGCAAAAACATTTACAGATGATGTGGAATTTTCTGCGGAAGATGCCGGTCGTACAGATATTGGCTATTTATGCGAAATTATTGAAGCGGTTATTGATGCTGGTGCAACCACTGTCAATATTCCTGACACGACCGGATATACAATGCCTGAAGAATTCGGCGCAAAGATCGCAGAATTAAAATCTCGCGTAAGGAATATAGACCAAGCGGTGATTAGTGTTCACTGTCATAATGATCTTGGGTTAGCTGTGGCGAACTCACTTTTTGCTGTGGCTAATGGTGCCCGGCAGGTTGAATGTACCATCAATGGAATTGGTGAACGTGCCGGTAATGCCAGTATGGAAGAATTTGTCATGTCGTTGAATGTCCGTTCCAATTTTTGGAATTTTCATACAGATATAAATACAAAAGAAATTTACAATGCCAGCAGAATGGTTTCTGGTTTTACGGGGATGCTTGTACAACCAAATAAGGCTATTGTTGGCGAAAATGCATTTGCACATGAGTCTGGCATTCATCAGGATGGAATGCTGAAAAACAGAGATACTTATGAAATTATGACGCCGGAATCTGTTGGAATAGTGAATAATAAAATCGTTTTGGGTCGTCATTCCGGCCGCCATGGATTATCATCTAGATTGAAAGCATTAGGTTATGAAATTAGCGATGAAAAAATGGGAAATATCTACGAACGCTTTGTCTTTCTGGCTGATAAGAAAAAAGAAATATTTGATGAAGATTTAAGAGTTTTAATGGGAGATGAAGCCAAAAGTGAAATTGGATTTTATACTTTGGATTATCTTCATGTTAATTTAGGAACCACTACCATTGCAACAGCAACGGTTCGAATTAAGACAGAAGAAAAAATGCATGAAGAATCAGCAACGGGTGATGGACCGGTTGATGCCTGTTTCCGCGCTATTAATCGTGCCATAAATTTTCAAGAAATGGCAAAGTTAGAGCATTACCAAGTTCGATCTGTTACAGCTGGGAAGGGCGCCCAAGGTGAAGTAACTGTACGAATAAAAATTCAAGATAGCGCTTACTCTGGAAAAGGCGTTTCAACTGATACAATTCGTGCCAGTGCAAAAGCATATTTACAAGCGCTCAATCATTATGAATCCTTGAAAAATATGGAAAACGTCTTTGAAGAAATCACTGAAACTGTTTAAAGAATGAGCGGAAAAACATTATTTGACAAATTATGGAAGAGTCACCTTGTCCGTGAAAATGGAGATGGGACCAGCCTGTTGTATATTGATCGGCAACTTATTCATGAAGTGACATCACCCCAAGCATTTGATGGAATGCGTTTGACAAATCGTTCCTTGTGGCGAACCGAAGCAAATGTGGCGGTTCCTGATCATAATATTCCAACCAAAGATCGAGATAAAGGAATTGAAGATCCAATTTCAAAATTACAAGTGGATACACTGGACAAGAATTGTGATTCTTTTCAAATTAAAGAATTTAAAATGTCGGATCCGAATCAGGGCATTGTTCATGTGATTGGCCCCGAGCAGGGATTGACACTTCCTGGTATGGCTATCGTTTGTGGAGATTCTCACACATCAACTCACGGTGCTTTGGGTGCTTTGGCATTTGGAATTGGTACATCAGAAGTTGAGCATGTACTGGCAACTCAATGTTTGATTCAGCAAAAATCAAAAAACATGCTCATCAAAGTTGATGGTAAATTGAAACAAGGCATCACTGCAAAAGATCTAATATTATTTATTATCGGCAAAATTGGTACAGCTGGGGGGACAGGATATGCAATCGAATTTGGCGGCAATGCGATAAAAGCATTATCCATGGAAGGGCGAATGACAGTTTGTAATATGACCATTGAAGCTGGCGCACGCGCAGGTTTAATCGCTGTAGATCAAACAACTTTGGACTATGTAAATGGGAAACCATTTTCTCCTAAAGGTGAATTATGGGAAAAAGCTCGTGAATATTGGAAAACTCTACAAAGTGATGAAGATGCTGCATTTGATAAAACAATTGAAATAAATGCAAACGATATAAATCCTATGGTTACTTGGGGAACATCACCTGAATTAGTTGTGGATGTTGAAGGTGAAATTCCTTTTTCAGCTAATAGAAAATTTCAACCAGCATTGGATTACATGGGATTAGAAATGGGAGTGCCCATAAAAGATATTTTGTTGGATAAAATATTTATTGGGTCTTGTACAAATTCGAGAATTGAAGATTTAAGGGAAGCAGCAAAAGTAGTTGAAGGTAAAAAAATTGCTGATTCTATCAAATTGGCTATGGTTGTTCCTGGGTCTGGCCCTGTAAAAGACCAAGCGGAAAAGGAAGGGTTGGATAAGATATTCTTGAATGCAGGTTTTGAATGGCGGGAGCCCGGCTGTTCTATGTGTTTGGCTATGAATGCGGATCGTTTAGAATCGGGTGAGCGCTGCGCATCCACATCGAACCGGAATTTTGAAGGACGCCAGGGACAAGGCGGGCGGACACATTTGGTGAGCCCTGCCATGGCCGCTGCTGCTGCAATTAAAGGTTATTTTGTTAATGTGACAACTAATTGGAATAATTAAGATGGAAAAATTTCAAACATTTACTGGTGTTGTAGCGCCATTAAATCGTGCCAATATTGATACTGATGCGATTATCCCAAAACAGTTTTTAAAATCTATTCACCGGACTGGTTTTGGTCCAAACTTGTTTGATGAATGGCGGTATTTGGATCATGGTGAGCCAGGCCAGGATTGCAGTAACCGCCCTCTAAATCAAGATTTTGTTTTAAACCAGAATCGATATAAAAGTGCATCGATTTTATTAACTCGTGAAAATTTTGGATGTGGTTCCAGCCGTGAACATGCTCCTTGGGCTTTGTCAGATTACGGTTTCAAGACGATTATAGCAGAAAGTTTTGCAGACATTTTTTATAATAATTGTTTCAAAAATGGAATCCTACCAATCACGTTAGACGAAGAAAATATTCTATCTCTTTTTAAAAAAACGGAGTCTAAACCGGGATTTGCATTAATGGTGAATTTAGATGAGCAGTCATTAATTGACCCTTCTGGCAGTACATTAGTTTTTGAACTGGAAAAATTCAGGAAAGATGCCTTATTGAATGGGTTGGACGAAATTGGCCTGACCTTATCCCATGCAGCAGTGATAAGAGTATTTGAGACAAATTACCAGAAAAAATATCCTTGGCTATTTACAACATGATAAATGAACAATTAAAAACGATTGAATTATTTGATACAACTCTTCGAGATGGAACTCAAGGTGAAGGTGTCAATTTATCCGTTGATGATAAACTTCGTATTGCGGATAAATTAGATGATTTTGGAATTAATATATTGGAAGGAGGTTGGCCCGGTAGCAATCCGCGTGACCAGGAGTTTTTCCGGCGATGCCATGAATTAAATCTGAAACAGGCACAAGTTTGTTCTTTTGGGTCAACAGCACGTTGGCCAGATAAAATTGAATCTGATCCTAATCTGAATGCTCTTTTAAAAGCTGAAACACCTATTATAACAATTTTTGGTAAAACTTGGCAACTTCATTCAGAAAAAGGGCTGGGTTTAGAAGAAGATGAAAATGCAGAACTGATAGAAAGATCGGTCGCTTTTTTGGTTAAGGAAGGGAAGCGCATCATCTTTGACGCGGAACATTTTTATGATGGCTATAGATCATCTCCATCTTTTGCACTGAAGATGTTAGATGCAGCACAAAAAGGCGGTGCAGACACGTTAGTATTATGTGATACAAATGGTGGTTCTTTGCCGGAGTTTATTCAGGAAGCTACGAAAGCCGTAGTTAAAAAGTTTAAATCACAAATTGGTGTGCACGTTCATAATGATGGTGGACTCGCAACAGCCAATACTTTGGCAGCGGTTGTAGCAGGTGCAACTCATGTTCAAGGGACGATAAATGGTGTGGGTGAACGTTGCGGCAATGCAAATTTAGGGACAATTATCCCCAATTTAATTTTAAAAATGAATCGCCAAATGCAATCAGAAATCGATTTAGAAAAGCTGACTCCTTTAACGCACTTCGTTTATGAATTAATGAATCTACACCCCGATGATCAGGCACCTTATGTAGGAAAATCGGCATTTGCTCATAAAGGTGGAATCCACGTAAGTGCTGTTATGAAAGACAGCAGAATGTATGAGCATATTGATCCCAAAATAGTAGGGAGTCATCAACGTGTTCTTGTATCAGATCTTTCGGGTCAAAGTAATATTAGATTTAAAGCTGATGAGTTAAATGTTGAACTGAATGGTGATAAACAATTAACCAGGGACCTGGTGCAACAGATTAAATCATTGGAACATGAGGGCTATCAATTTGAAGGCGCTGAAGCATCTTTTGAACTCATATTGCAAAAACGGAAAGGGTCGTTTGTTCCCTTTTTTGAAGTATTGGAATCCCGGGTCAATGTGAATTATGATAAGCATGGGCACAGCAATGCAGATGCCATGCTGAAAGTAAAAGTTGATGGTGAAATTGAACATACTGCGGCTGATGGCAATGGTCCAGTCAATGCACTGAATAACGCAATCAAGAAAGCATTAGTTCGATTTTTTCCTGAGCTAGAACAAATAAAACTCACGGATTATAAAGTTCGTGTTTTGAACGAGCAAGATGGCACCAGCGCAAAAGTTCGTGTATTAATAGAAAGTTCAGATGGGAATGAAAGTTGGTCAACCATTGGTGTGTCTGAAAATATCATTGAAGCCAGTTGGGAAGCATTGAGAGATAGTTTTAATTATCGTTTATTTAAAATACAAAATTCAGAAAAAAAGCCATCAATGATTGAAACTTAAGTTTTTTCTATTCAATAAAGTGCTATTTCTTATATAAGTCTTAATTTTCGCACCGATTATTTTTTAAGTGTTCAGGTTTTCATGTGTTCAACTATCACGAACACTTCCGCACTTTAATACTTTCACAATTTTAAAATGAGTACACAAGCCAAGCGTGTCGCATTCCATACATTAGGATGCAAATTAAATTTCTCAGAGACATCTACAATCTCTCGTGATTTTCTGAATCATGGATTCAAAAAAGTAAACTATAGAGATAAAGCGGATATTTATGTTTTGAATACATGTTCCGTAACAGAAAATGCTGACAAAGAAGCACGGAAATTTATTCGCCAAGCAAAGCAGCGTAATCCAAACTCATCCGTAGCCGTGATCGGCTGTTATGCCCAATTAAAACCTAATGATATTGCTGCCATTGACGGAGTAGATATAGTATTGGGTGCTGAAGAGAAATTTAATTTATTGAATCATTTGGATTCCATTAATCTGAATGGTAGCACAAAAGTGATTCAATCTGAGATTGATCAGGTACACAAATTCACTCCTTCATATTCTTCTGCTGAACGAACACGATCATTTTTAAAAATTCAGGATGGCTGCGATTACACCTGTTCTTTTTGTACCATTCCACTAGCTCGTGGTCAGAGTAGAAGCGATACAATTTCCAACACGTTGAAAGTAGCTAAAGAAGTGGCTGAAACGGATACTAGAGAAATCGTTCTCACCGGCGTAAATATTGGTGATTATGGAAAAGGGTCTAACGAAACATTTTTTGATCTCATTAAGCAATTAGATTTACTTGATGGAATTGATAGAATTCGAATTTCATCTATTGAACCTAATCTACTTACCAATGAAATAATTGAATTTTGCGCTTCATCCAAAAAATTCATGCCACATTTTCATGTGCCCCTTCAATCCGGTTCAGATAAGATTTTAGGCGCAATGCGCCGGAGATATAAACGAGACTTATATGTAAATCGAGTTACCCGAATAAAACAAACTATTGCAGATGCCTGTATTGGTGTAGATGTCATTGTGGGATTTCCCGGGGAAACAGAAAAAGATTTTATCGACACATATAATTTTCTGAATGAATTGGATATTTCCTATCTTCATGTATTTACATATTCGGAACGGCCCAATACTGATGCTATTGAAATGAGTGAAATTGTTTCAAAAGAAATTCGAAGAGAACGAAGCAAGATGCTTCATATATTATCCGATAAAAAACGACGTTTTTTCCATGATCAATTCATCAGCAAATATCGTCCGGTTCTTTTTGAAAATATTAAAAATGGAAAACTATTAGGACACACAGATAATTATATCCAGATCCAAATGGAAGGTGGTTCCGAACTTATTAATTCAATCCATTCTGTAAAACTGGCCGATAATCATGGTACAGTTGTTGATGGAAAATTGTCCTAAATATTCTTTGTATCTTTTCGTTTAACTAAACCATGATCCGCCTTGAAAACCTGTCCAAATCCTTTCCAGATGGTGACCTATTTAATAATGTAAATATTTCCATTAAACGTGGGATGCGTATTGGGCTTGTGGGCCCTAACGGATCTGGAAAAACCACATTGCTCCGAATAATGCTGGGTAAGGAGTCACCTGATTCTGGAAATGTACAAGTTGATAAATCAACCACCATCGGCTACCTTGCACAGGATATTGTTGCCGGAACAGGACGATCTATTTTAGAAGAAGTTTTGGTAGCCTATCCGGAAGTACGTGAATTAGAAGGGAAAATTCTTGCATTATCGGAAGCCATTTCTAAAGACCATGGAAATATGAATTTGGTTAACGAATTGGGCGATGTTCAACATCGTTTTGAAGCTTTAGGTGGCTGGAACCTTGAAGACAAGGCAAAAAAAATATTAAGCGGACTTGGGTTTGCCGATGAAAAATTCATTGAGCCTATGGATGTATTCAGCGGTGGATGGCGAATGCGAGTGGCTTTGGCTTCTATTCTTTTACAGGAACCGGATATTCTTTTTCTCGATGAGCCCACAAACCATTTAGATCTGGAAGCAACGATATGGTTAGAATCTTTTTTATCTAAGTGGACGGGTGGGATGGTAATGATAAGTCATGATCGGGCATTTTTAGATCGATCCATTAATAATATCCTAGAAATTGATCTTAAAAAAATTACGTTGTTTCACGGAAATTATACAAAATATACAGAAGAAAAATCATTACGCATGGAGCAACACAAAAATGCCTATCGGAATCAACAGAAGCAAATCAAAGATACAGAACGATTCATTGAAAGGTTTCGGTCAAAAAATACAAAAGCGACACAGGTCCAAAGTCGGGTAAAAATGTTGGATAAATTAGAAAAGATCGAAGCGCCCACTGAACAAAACCATGCAATGAATTTGAGATTACCGCAGCCAAATCGATCACCCTTGAATGTGGCATCCTGCCGGAATGTAACCAAACACTATGAAAATATCGAAGTATTTAATAATATGGATATGGTAGTGGAGCGGGGACAAAAAATTGGTTTGGTCGGGCATAATGGTGCTGGGAAGTCAACATTGTTGAAAATGTTGGCCGGTGTAGAACCGGTTACATCTGGGGCCGTACGACTCGGTTCAAGTGTAGATAGTGCTTATTATGCTCAACACCAATTGGAAATATTAAATCCAAATGAAACAGTCTTTGAATCTATTCAAAAAGTAAGCCAAGGGTGGAGTGAGAACCAAATGAGAACCTACCTAGGAAGTTTCATGTTTTCTGGTGATGAGATAGAAAAGTATGTGAAAGTGCTCTCCGGTGGCGAAAAAGCGCGGGTGGCCTTGGCCAGAATGCTGGTAGAACCATCCCATATACTTTTATTGGATGAACCCACAAATCACCTGGATATGGTTACACGGAATGTGGTTGAACGAGCGCTTATCCAATTTTCTGGATCTATTGTTTGTATTTCTCATGACAGACATTTTTTAAATAATGTAACCAATCTAACCTGTGAAGTAGGTGGTGGCGGTATCAGATTATTTGAAGGGAATTACGAATACTATGATTGGAAAAAACAGGAAGAAACTAAAAGAAATTCTAAAAAATCTAAAGTTAAGATTGAATCAAAACAAAAGTCAGATTACAAAGAACAAAAAAAAATTCGGAATCGATTAGCGTGGATCGACAAACGATTCAAAACCATTGAAAATGAAATTGAAAATGAACGAGCATTAACAAACAATCCAGACTATAATGATAAATATGAAATACTTGAGTGTGCTCTTAATAACATGAATACTTTAGAAAAAGAATATTTAGAATTAATGGAAGAACAAGAAAGATTATTGAAATAATACATTTCACGAACTCTTTCGATCAGTATTTATTGATTGTAAAATATATATTATTTTATATACCAAGCAGATATTACAAATGTTAAAATATATTTTTATTTAATGATTTATAAAATGCACATTATAGATTGTAATTTATAATTCTATCTCTAAAATAAATTACAGAGCAATATATATTTTAGTATTCATAGCAACATAAAGGAATATATTTTCTAATTACTATTTTAGAATATATGAATAACCAATAATACTATAATCACTTTCCCCGACGATAAATATATTACATGAGCTATTTTAAATGAAAGATCTTAGAAAAGATATTACTGAATTATAATTCTTTAAGAGTTTTAAAATCCTCCATTTAATAATTAATTACATATTAGTATTAAGTATGTAATAAAATATTATAACGTTTAAATAATAAATCCAGTTTCAATTAATATTATATATAATCGTAATTATAATTAATTATATATCCAATTATATACAATATTGTAACTAGAATAAATGCTTGTAATTCTTGTCTTTACAAGGATAAATTTAATTTATTACTTTACCCGAGGTAATTAAGATGTGGAGTCAAATCATAAAATGGTAGCTATACCATCGCGTGCAGTATCAGTTTAGGTACTGGCTCTACTTCAATTAAATACTGAGAAAATCAATAAGATGAGCCAGATACAAAAACAGGTTTTAAAAATTGATGACTTAAGTGTCATTAAAATTTTAGATAAACCATTTACAAAGCAAATAATTAATTGCTTTGAAGATGCTCCAAAGACAGCTTCTGAAATAGCCCACGCTGTTGCTTTCCCGAAAGATAAAATATACTATCACCTTAAAAAATTATTAGCTGTTAATATAATATTTATATCCGAAACAGAAATTGTAAAAGGAATAGAACAGAAAAGGTTTTTGCCAGTTGCAAAACACTTTGAAATAAAATACACAGAAAATAAATCACCATTAAAAAGTATCAGTGAAGAATCAGCAAAAGAGATAACAGATCCTAATAATCATATAACGGATTTAGAAAATAACAAATCGGTAAAATTAAATTATATAAAAAGAAATATCATTGATAGGAGAAGGAGTAATGATCGTAGAAATGATGATAATCCCTTAACAGTAAATGATCATGGTAGTAAAAATAAAAGAAGTGTTATAACAAGACGGGGTCAAATAGAAAGGCGAATTTCTACAAATGTGTTTGATAGTTTAATATATGAAAAGGAAGAAATAAAAAAGCCTTTTAAAAGTAAAATAAAATCTCAAAGGATAAATAATTATTTATTAAATCTTAATGGTATTACCCAAGCCATGACTTTTGTGTATACGGGAAACACTGTGACATTCATGCAGGCAACCCTAAATAATAAAGGTTTTAATATCGATCGGATCAGGAATTACCAATTCCCCATCAAAATTGATAACCATGAAATCAAAACGTTACCTGAATTAATTATTAATGTATACCAACAATATATTGAAAAATCGAAAAGAAAAAATATTTATCTAGCAATACATTCTGATTCTTATCAATATGAAATGACCTATTTAAAAACGGAAGAAAAACAAAAGGATGATTTTGAAAATTTACTCGTAAATAATTTGTCAAAGTTATATTCCATAGAACCAGAAAACAGCATGATGGAATTTGAAATCAATAATACAAATGTTAAAAACGCTATTGTTTGTTATTCATCTAAAAAGAGTGATATTGATCAAGACTATCAAACTCTTGTTGATTCCGGGTTGCAACCACGGTATAACACATCAATACCAAAATTGCTTCAAAACATATATAACTACTATAGTTTAGAGAAAAACGATGGATATGCACTCCTTATATATATAGATCGATTTAAAACACATATAGTTTTAATACAAGAAAATCAACTTATTGAGTCACGTTATATTCACATTGGTCTTAATTATTTTATAAGCCGTCTATCAAAATTAGCATCAGGAAATTTACCAACCGAAGAAGCGCGCAGCAATGCTTTGCACTTCTTAGAGAATTATGGTATCTCAAAAACCAAAAATAAGTTTGAATTGCAGGATGGATTCCCATATGATGATGCAAGGTTAATTCTAAATGAATTATCAAGCATTATGATGAATCAATTGAAAGATTCAATAAATAATTTTTCAATAATACCACGAGCCATAGGAGATAATAATTTTGTTTTCGGTGGTGTATATATTGGCGGTCCTGGAAGTCATATAAAAAATATGGATAGACTAATAAGTGATACTATTGGCAATCCAGTAGAAAAATTGAATTCTATTACAACAACTTCATTTAAGAAAATAAATGATTCTAAAAGGGACATTTTGACAAGGGTTAAGGAAAACTACATTTTAAATAACAAAAAAAGATCAGAGAATAAATTGAAAGATGTCCAGGATAAGATCCAGGAGCAGAAGAAAGCCATTGAAATGTCTAAAAGCCCAGAAAGTGCCAAGTATCGTTTAACGCGTTTAGAAATCGATAAAAATTCCAAACTCAAATCCATTGACGAAGCCAATCAAAAATTAATTTTAACGGCTAAAGAATTCAAAGAATTGAAGGTTGAATATATGGATGGTCAAGACACCTTGACTGCCGACCTTGATGCGGTTACAACCCAAGTGGAAAATAAAAGTGAGTCTTTATTGGATAACTATAAGGAGCACGATTATTTAATTAAAAAAATATCCGAGATGGAATATGAAACAGATCATTTTCAGAAGAAAAGGGAAGAGGCCGGAAGGAAATCCAAAGGTGAATATGAATTACAAATTAAGAAGGCTGCCAAGTCACGCATATCTTTGACAGAACGAAAAGAATTATACGAACATGAGATTGATGAACTACAAACAAAAATATTAAAAGTTGAGGACACCCGTCAAGAAATGGCAATGAAGTTAGGAACGGGTCATGATGAAATTGCAATTCTGGAGTATTTAAAAGACGCCGTACATAATACGGCTAAGCTATTTAAAAAATCATTCTTGGAAAATTTAAAGTTTTTAGTTGAATTAGGTGAAGAAGATGTAACCATACTCCAACAAGCAGAATATCTATTATCTCAAAACACTGAGCGATTGAAAGGGATAAAAAAAAGTTTTGAAGAAATAGTTTCTGGTGAAGCCGAATATCATTCATCGCAATATTTGGATGCTGACAATGGATTTGATACTCGTAGGAAGCTTCTAACTGTATTGGATGTAGTTTTACAGACTCCAAATAATTTAGAAGAGATCAAAAAACTTACATCAGATATAGTTAAGGTCAATATTGAACAGCAGGATCTGATTCAAAAAGGGGACAAATTGCAGGACCAGGTTAATGCAAGTCGCCAAAAAAGAAAAAAGAAAGAGGGGAAACTCTCCTTTCTAAAGAAAGAAATAGATATTTATTTAAATGATCTGAAAGAAAATAAGATCAAACTGCAGGAAATATTAGATGTTGTGGATTTTAACCACGAAACCATAGACATGATTAAGGATTTAAATATAAAAGAGGATGAAATAATAGATCTTCAGCCTCAGCAAAAAACCATTAAAAAAGAATTAAATATCCTCGATAATGAGTTGCTGAGATTAAACAGTGCTATTGAGATTTGTGAAATAAATATTAATGGACATATAGATTCTAATTCCAAGCTTACCAACACCCATGAAGAGAAATCCAAGATACTGAAAGATTTAAGTAAGCAACTCATTATCCAACAAAAAGACCTAGAAGAGATGATAAGAGGGCATTCTCAAAAAGATATTAGTGTTATTGAAGAAATCAATGATACCAAGGACACTTATGCCCAGCTAGAGAAGCAGAAGGCAGAAGGATTAAAAGCAATAGAAGAATTGAATGAGCAATATATTCCATTGGTTACAGAAGCAGAAGAAAAAAAGAAAAAATTTCAGAAGGTTTTAAGCAGAAAACTAAAAAAACTTCAAAAAGAACAAAATAAAAAAATCACAGAAGCTCAAGAAATTAAAGAAGTAACAATTAAAGCTTTTTTCAAGAAGGAACGAACTACCCTAGCAAAAAAACAGAAGTCGATTGAAACTAATTTGGCTAAAAGTACAAAAGAAATAGAAAAACTTATAGTTGATAGGGATAGAAAAAATTCGTCACTTGCGGAAAAGAAAAAGAAAAAATTGTCACAGATTTCTGGATGGGAAAAGGATATAAAAAGTTGGTACCGTGATCTGAAGCGTGGCCACGCCTTACAACAAAGGCTTGATATTCTTGAAGATAAAAAGAGTGAATGGGAAAGCCTATTAGAAAAGGAGAGGAATAAATCAGAAGAACAGAATAAAGTTTTGGAAAAGAATATTTTACGGAAGCAATCAAATTCATACCTTTTATTTTTACAGGATGGTTTTGTTCGTTTGAAGAAAGATGTTGATCCCGTAGCAGCGGCGCAAGCATTGGCAGATGAAAGTATAGTCCTAGACCGGGAAGAAATAGTTGAAGTAAACCTTGTATTCGAGCGTATTGAAAAGCGTTATCAGACCTTTATGATTCGCTATCGCTCTAATAGTAAAAAAATCCTTACAAAACTTAAGCCTCATGGAGGGCGAAAGAAGACAATTACGGCTAAAATTGTTAGTGCAGAAAAGAAAATTGCCACGGCTGAGAAAATTATTCAAAATTTGAAAGATAAGCTTGATCAAAAAAATAGTTTGTTATCTAAAAAAGAAATAGAGTTTCTTCAATTGAACAAAAATGTAAAATATAAGATAAACAGTATTCAACTAGAGATTGATCAGATCCCTATAAAAGAGGCTCGCTCACAAAAAAATATCACAACCAAACTTGAAGAAATATTAGCGGAGATTTCTAACAAAATTAATATAATTAAAAATGAACACGATCAGGCAGTTCGGCCCATTGAAGAAGCCCTTGAACAACAAGATGTGATCATTGATATGAAAGAATTAAAGCAGCAATTAAAATCTGATGATGATGAGTTGAAAAAAATCCAGAATCAACTTGAATTTTTAAAAGAAAAAAAGGAAAAAAGCCCTCAGGTCCTTTCTGGTCACAAAGAAAACCTGAAAAAGGTTTTAATTAAAATCACTAAGACAAAATCTGATATCAAAAACCAACAAGATGAATTTCAGGAGCAAGAAAAAGAGTTAATATTCTTTTTGGAAAAAAATAAAAAAGATTTAGTTCAACATCAGGAAGATCACCACACCATCAAAGAAAATATGCTTGAACTAGAGCGTAGTCTTAGGAAACTAGATGAAATTTATAATGATACTTTATCTGAGATTCAAACGCTCAACAACAAAATCAAGATTCCCAATCAAGAAATGGTCAGTATATCTAAAATACCTAAAAGGAACCAAAAGAACAAAAAAATCAAGAATGATAAAGATCAGCTACAAACTTTGGTTAACATGGGCCAAGATCTTCTAACTCATGTAGCCCACTTGGAAAAAACCATCAATGATCTTAATGAGGCTTTGGATACGATGCGAGGTCAAGAATCAGAGATTGAAAATTCTCTGAAACTTATAGATAATGATCTTGAAACATTCCAGGCCGATCTTGAAAAGATTGAAAAGTTGAAAAAGTTTAATAATAATAATATAGAAGGAGTCAAGGGTCATCACCAAGATGTTTTGGCTCGATTAAACCATATTAAGGATATTTATCCACCTATCAAAACCATGCTCAATGAACGTGTTGAAGAATTACATAACCTGATTGAAATAAAAACGAAAGAAAAAAATAAACTGGATACCTTATTACAAGATATGGAAAAAGACCTGAAAGATAAAAGGGTTGAAATAGCCATCCTTGATAAGGAGTTATCCAGGGTCAACAAAGACATGAAAAAGGTTTTGGAGTATTCAATTTATGAACAAGAGCCTACAACTGCAGAAGATGAATGGTTATGGAATATTCCAGAAAATAAAATGCGAAGTTATATGGATTTGGCTGATATGAAAACGCGCTCCAAAGTACTTTTTAATGAAATTATTCAAACCGAACAGGATATTGCACAACTCCAAAAAAAGAAATCATCAATTCAATATGCGAGGAATGAATCGGAAAAAATTAGCCAGAAAAAAATTAAAAACATGGAAGACCTTTGTAACAGATTAGAATTACAAATCACCAAAGAGAAAAATGATATTGAAGATTTAGAGAAAAGCCTCAATGGGCTGAAGGGACATTCATTTAACTATGGTAATCGCATTGAGATCCTTGAAAAAGAATTAAAGGAATTTAGAGATAGAGAAATAGAGTATGAATTGATATTGAAAGACCTAGATCGTTCTTTGGACAGAATCCAAAATAAATATCAACAGGTTGCAATAAAAGATGAAATGATCAAAAAGAATACCATTGAACTGGATTATACAGCCAACTTGGGTTTGTTGATGGATCCTTATTCAAAACTGAATCTGCTTCCTGTTAAACACAAGGAAGAATACCGCTACTTTGCAACTAACCGCATCCTACAGAATGCGCTTTTGGTTCTGGTAATGGTGTGCTCATTGGCAGCTTATGCGCAACGCAGTAAGATTGAGCCTCTGGAAGCGAGCCTTCCGAACAAATATTCTGAACTTTCTTTACTAACCATGCGTCAAGAAATAAAGGAAATCGTTGAGAATCAAAACTCGGTAGCAAATACTTTTCAGGAACTCATTAATGAAGATAAAACTCTGTCTACTAACATGGTGGCGATGCTCAAATACTTGAGTAATAAGATTCCTGATAGTTTTCGAGTTACAGAATTGGCCCTAAACAAAATTATATCCAGCCATCTCGCGAATGATAGAGTGTGGGACAAACTAACAAAATCAGGAGATCCCAAACTTATCATTACCTTAAATGGGTTTTATAACCAAAACCTAGAACAGGCATCTACTTTGGTGACTCCTTTCCGTACTTCATTGGAAAGTAGTGGCTGGTTCGATATAGTGGATTTCAGTAATGGACAAGAAATAAATAATGGGCAAACATCCTTTTCAATTAATTTGGTCTTATAGGTAAACATGAACCAAAAGACAAAATATGTTATCTTGTTAATACTAACTGTGATGATAATTGCAGTCTATGTTTGGGACAGTATTAATATAAAAAGTGAAATTAAACAAATTAAGTCAAAACTAAGTAGCATGGATGTTCAACTTAAATCAGGTACAGGCATCATGGATGAAGTTATAAATATCCGCCAACATTTTACCAAAAAGAAAAATATTTTAATATCGCATCGGATATCTGGTCCCGATCTATTAAATGAAATTGAGAGTTTGAGTGATCTGGCAAATGAAATGGATTTGAATATTAACAATTTAGAGATTGATCCACGAAATACTTTTCCACCCTTAAATAATACGGTAGAAGATATTCGAATTGACCTAGAGCGTCATTCTCTTAATTTCCAATTATCGGGGAATTTTCTCGATGTTGGAAATTTCATGGAAATATTGGAGGAGAATTCAACTCATCTTCATCTCCAACAATGTTTCTTCAATTTGGATAGCATTGATCCAAAGGGTGTTGTTGCAGAGTTGCAATATTTGACCTATGGTGGAGCGGAAGAATGACACGAGCAAAGATTACACTGGGCTTTTTTATTGTAGTTCTTTTGGCATTATTTCTGGAATTATTTTTGGGTGTAATCACTGGTATTAACAGCAAATCCCAACCTGTGGTGATTCAGAATTCGTCCATAACAGAAAAATTTAGTATCCCTGATACTTCTTCTTCGGAACCCATCAAACTTTCAGTAAATAGCTGGGGAAGAGATTTCTTTCATAATCGCAGCAATATTTACGTTAACTCATTCAATTTGACTGGCATTACTCAATTTAATAATGGATACAAAGCAATAATTAATGAACAAATTATTAGTGAAGGAGATCAAATTAAGAATTTCAAAGTAACAGATATCACTAAAAATAGTGTTTTACTAAAATGGTATAAGCACAGTGTAACCCTTAAACTGGAAGGATAAATGAAATACTTAAAACAAATACTTAAGCCATATATCTATCTGATATACGCATCTGTGTTGTTTGGTAAGGATATTCCCCAATTATTAGATATATATACAACCGAAAAAGAGAATTCATATACACTTGTAATGGAGTTCAATAATGGGAATTTTGAATACGTTACAACTGAAACTTTTGCTCCACCTAGCGTATCTATATTATTCAAGAATCTCAACTGGGATCGAGGTAATTTCATTAAAAAGGGTAATCAGGGGCCTCTTTATCAATACGCTATAAGCATTCCTAGAAATAATAACCAGAAAGAGATAAAGAAAATACTCCAACTGAAATTGGATTTTACTCGAGTTCCAGACTATTTAGTAAAAATTGAGCGTCCTAAGGGGAAAAATAAAAAGCACAAGTTAAAGGTAACTTGGGTAAAAAATAGGAAGAAAAAATCACCTCGTCACAGCCAATCACCAACTACCCGACTACCAGAATCTAGAGTTAGCTTGAATTTCCAAGCAGCTAAATTAGTAAATGTAGTTCGCATGTTAGTCTCTCAGGAAAATTTTAATCTAATTATGGGAGATGAGGTTCAAGGTGAAGTCACAATGAATCTTAATGATGTTTCTTTAGAAACAGCTTTGGATGGAATACTTCATGTGAATAATTATGAATGGTTCATGCAAGATAATATCATTGTAGTACAGCCTATGACCACCAAACAGACAATGAGTGGGGAATTAACGACCCGTATGTTTCGACTCAATTATACCACGGGAACTATGATATCTGAAGCAGTAAAGGAAGTACTGACGCCTAGAGGTAAAATAAAAGCACTTTCATCAACGGCATCAACCAAAGTAGAACCAGGAGAAAAAGATATTTTAATGGTAACTGATATACCTACTAACTTTGCTCTTATCGAAGGGGTTATCAGTTCTCTGGACATTCCAACTGAACAAATCAATATTGCGGTAAAATTCATTGAAACCACCCTAAAACACGATGAAATCATTGGTATCAATTGGGACCTGAGAGAGAGCATGAGTCTCATTAATAGTGGAAATACGGATACATCAAATTCCTTCGACTTAGGCTACTTATTGATGGGAGATCAAACGATGAATTTTGCTACTTTAAGTAAGCCTGTTGTTTCTGCCATACTATCTATACTTGCCAATGATGGCAGTACAAAATTATTGCAAGAACCCCAGGTGACAACCATGAATAATTCTCCAGCAAATATTGTGGTCGGGACAACGATTCCACTCCTTGTCCCGCAAGGTGAAGGAAGTGTTTTCGGAACAAATCCTTATACATATGAAGACCAGCATGTAAATGTTTCATTGGATGTATTGCCACGGGTCAATCAAGATAAAATAATAAGTATGAAAATTGATGCGGTGGTTCAATCCATTATAGGGTTTGTAGGTAAAGATCAGCGCCCTATGATTTCTACGCGATCCACGAATACATCTGTAAGGGTCAAAAATGGAGAAACCTTATTAATTGGAGGGCTGATCTTTGACACAGAACAGGAAATTGCTTCTAAGGTGCCGATATTAGGAGATATACCATTAATTAAATGGTTGTTCAGATCCAATGATAAAAATAGGGAACAACGGGAGCTACTAATCTTCATTACTCCTACAGTGATCTCTAATGACACATAGGAGCAGGTTCTAATGAATCAACAACAAATGCAAATATTCATAAAAATGAATTCAATAACAGGGCTCAATAGAATAGCAAATATACTATACAGAGTATTTTCGCTTTGTATTTTATCTACAACAATCCTTTTTGGACAGAGTAACCTTTTCAACTCCGGAAGAAATAACAGGCCCGTTGCTGATGCTGGCCCAGATATTAAGGTCCAATCAACGAGTTCCATTCTACTAGATGCATCTCGGTCATTTATAAACGATGGATCTAAACTAAAATTTGAATGGATTTTTGCTCCAGGTCTGGTATATAATAATGAAAATGAATTTACTTCAGAACTGTCGGTAAAACCGTATGATAGTACGTATTTAAAAAGCATCCAGACTTACAAACAGCTATTAGATATTACGATTGCGGATAATGATTTGGGTACGCGACTAGAAGTTATTCTAAAGGTTAAAGATCGTATTGGTTTTGAAGATACTGATACCTTGATTATTGAGTATTTTGATTCCAGTGTTCTTGATGATACTTTAATCGATTCTGTTCAATTATCGATGGATTTGTTTGATCTTGAAGTGTCTGTTTTAGATTCAGAGATGTTTTCCCAAAGTAGTTCTGGAATTCTAATACAAGGCCTTGTACAGGATGAAATAACTCCGGCTGATATTCAAATTGTTAACAGTATCATTGCGGATCAGATTCAGACTCTTGGTTTCGATTATGAATTTTATCTAAACAAAGATTTACACGCTGATGACCTACTTCAGGGATACAGATTTGATTGTATTTCAGATTCGTGTGCTGCCATGAATGCTAAAATTATCAACGCATCCTATGTCATATCCTGGAGCTTTGATGGTGCTAATGGGAGCATCTCAATGAGAATATTTGATCCAAAAAATTATAATGAATGGATTGATACTAAATCGATTTCAAATCCTTTATCGTCAATAAGTGAATCTGGTATTTACAGTTTAGACCCTTCCCTGCGCACTGCTGTTTCTAATATATTAGATGGTAAAATATTTAGAAAGAAAATTTCTCGCATAGATCGATTTAAGATGAAAAGTAAACCGTTATTAAGGTTAGGTAAATATCCGCTCATGTTGGGAGCAGTATATCTATTGATAGATAAAGTATTCTTACAAGAATCTGAAGAGCCATCAATAAAACCACCAGGGTTTCCACATGTTTCTTAATAATTTTTTCAAATTCAAACTAATGTGATAATACACAACGGAAGGTAATCATGAAGAAAATATCATTGCTACTCGTATTAATAACAATTACTGTTTTTGGTCAAAATCGATCTAGACCAGTACAAAATAAAATAAAGATTAATAATGTTGAAAATAACACCATTGAATCTGTACCAAGGCGTATTTCTTATCAGGGATTAATTACCAAAGCTGATGGAAGCCCCACTGAAGATGGTAGCTATGAAGTAATATTCCGTGTATACAATAGTGTAGATGGAGTTGACCCAATTTGGGAAGAGGCTCAGGAAGTAAACGTCATCAATGGGATTATCAGCACTGTATTGGGCAATACAAACCCTTTTACAACTATACCGCAAGAAGCTTTTCTTGAATTATCTGTTGAAGGTTCTACATTATCACCTCGGCAACTACTTACATCAGTGTTCTATTCTATATTATCAGATACGTCAGGATACGCAAAAACCGCCAATTATGACAATTTAATAAATCTGCCAGACCTAGACGTTTATGTTATGAAAGATTCTCTTGAAAGTTATACTACTAGTGCAGAATTATATGATACACTTGCGGTATACCAACAACTGGATTCAAATTTGACTGATTTGACGGAAGATGGGGTTCTTTCTGGAAGTAAAGTCGAATATGGGATTACATCTCCAGGTACTAATGGTCAGTCATGGATATCTGATGGTGATGGTTCGGGAGAATGGGGTATACCGACAGCCCTTGTAGCTGATGGTATTATTTCTGTAGGTAGTCTGACCTTGGACAGCGGAACAATTACAGATGATAGTGGGGCTATTTCTTTCGGTGACGAAAATATATCAACAACAGGTACACTCAGCGCAGAAGCCGGGTCTTCCCTTGGTAATATAACTTTGGGAGATGGAACGATTACAGCAGGAGGTAATATTTCTTTCGGTGATGAAGATCTTTCAACAACAGGTACACTTAGTGCTGGAGCCGGGTCTTCTCTTGGTAATATAACTTTGGGAGATGGAACGATTACAGCAGGAGGGAATATTTCTTTCGGTGATGAAGATCTTTCAACAACAGGTACACTAAGCGCAGGTGTAACAATCCTTGGGGCTGGCTCTGAAATAGGCGACCTTACATTATCAGATGGTTCAATAACGTCATCATCAGATACAATCTCATTTGGCAACGATGCTATCTCAACATTGGGTACACTAAGCTCCGGTACGGCAACACTAGCAACCGGTTCTACAATTGGCAACCTGACCCTTGCAGATGGCTCCATCACAGATGCAGACGGTTCGATCTCATTTGGAGATAATGATGTATCCACGAGTGGTAGTATAAGTTCCGGTAGGGCAATACTAGGATCCAATACTACAATTGGCAACCTGACCCTTGCAGATGGTTACATCGTAGATTCTGGCGGTTTAATCTCGTTTGGAGAAGTGAATATCTCTACGACGGGAACGCTGAATTCGGGTAGGGCAACACTAGCCACCGGGTCTACGGTTGGGAATCTTACATTAGCAGATGGTTCTATCACAGATGCAGATGGTTCTATTTCTTTTGGAGATGAGAATCTGACAACTGTAGGTACTATAACAGCAAATTCATTCAGCGGTGATGGTTCTAATTTAACAGGAGTTGAAGCAACATCGACAGGTACCCTATCTGGTGCTACACCTATAGTATTAGAAGGTGAAACTAACGATGATTTTGAAACTACTATTGCACTTGAAGATCCTACCGCTGATCGTACAATAACTTTTCCGGATACTACAGGGATAGTACTTACAACTGGGAATGAAAGTACAATTGATCAAGTAGGGACTATAGCATCAGGTACATGGCAGGGTACAGCAGTAGCAGATACTTATGTTGCAGATGATTTAACGATATCAGGGGGGACCATTAATAATACCATAATTGGTGGCACAGCTCCTGTTGCTGGTACATTTACAACTCTTACAGGATCCAGCGCAGATGTTGGGACTGTGAGTATCAGTGATGGCTTGATTACAGACTCTGGAGGAACTATATCGTTTGATAATGAGAATTTGAATACAAGTGGAACATTAGCATCAGGAGCCCAGACTGTAACGGGAAATGTGACAGTATCTGATCAGGCCAGTATTGATGGAACATTGATACTAGCGACCGGGAGTATCACAGACTCTGGAGGAACTATATCGTTTGATAATGAGAATTTGAATACAAGTGGAACATTAGCATCAGGAGCCCAGACTGTAACGGGAAATGTGACAGCTTCTGCCACAGTATCAGCTGAGCAGCTCACATCTACGGATGATTTGACTATTGGTGATGATTTAAATCTTGCTTCGGATGCTGCAGTGTTAAGTCTAGGTGAGGATGGAGATGTAACTTTAACACATGTCCAAGATACAGGTATACTTTTAGGTGACAGCAGACAGATGCAGTTTAGGGACAATGCTTTAAAGATAAGTTCTACTATTGATGGTCAATTAGATATTGACGCAGATATAGAGGTTGAGATTACTGCAAATACAGTGGATCTAAATGGTGCTCTCGATGTATCGGATAATGTTATAGTAGGGGAATCCTTACAGACGGCTACGATTGATTACATTGATGGTGATCTGGCTATAACGATTTCAGATGGCGGAGCCGTTACCACCAGTGGTGATTTGACTGTTGGTGGTACAATCTCGGGGGGTAATATAACTGCATCATCTTTAATGGCAAATGATATCGTTGCGGGAGATGGAGCAGTAAGCATTAGTACATCTTCTGGAGCAATAACATTGACTTCAGCAGCTGCATTAAATTTAAACCCAGCTACAGGGTCAGCTATTGTTTTGGATGGGACGGTTAATGTTGATGCGGGTGTTGTAACAGGTGCTACATCAATCACATCTGTAACCCAGGTTGCTTCTACATCTTTGCAGACACCTCTAATTGAATATACGGATGGTGATGATGCCATGACGATTGCAGATGGTGGTGCAGTTACATTTGGCCAGGAAGCTCAATTTAGTGCAGGCATTCAAACCGCTGGCTCAGTTGAAACAGCCACAATTGACTATACCGATGGTGATTTAGCCATAACCATTGCGGATGGTGGTGCTATTACAACTAGTGGTAATGCTACAATTACAGGAGATCTAACAATAACAGATAACGATCTAGCCTTTGGTCATGGAGAATCCATTTCCAATGCTACGGATGGTACTTTAGCGATAACAGCACCAACAACATCTGTAACTGGTGATTTATCTGTAGGGACATCCTTACAGACAGCCACAATTGATTACACTGATGGTGATCTGGCTATAACGATTTCAGATGGCGGAGCCGTTACCACCAGTGGCAATTTGACTGTTGGTGGTACAATCTCAGGGGGTAATATAACAGCTTCATCATTGGCTGCTGATGATATCGTTGCGGGAGATGGAGCAGTAAGTATTAGTACATCTTCTGGAGCAATAACATTGACTTCAGCAGCTGCATTAAATTTAAACCCAGCTACAGGATCAGCTATTGTTTTGGATGGGACAGTTAATGTTGATGCGGGAGTTGTAACTGGTGCTACATCAATCACATCTGTAACCCAGGTTGCTTCTACATCCTTGCAGACACCTTTAATTGAATATACGGATGGTGATGATGCCATGACGATTGCAGATGGTGGGGCGGTT
>JABHKE010000112.1 GCA_018692355.1 Fidelibacterota bacterium | reverse complement strand
ATTTTCAGGGTGACATGGATTTGTTTCGCCTTCACCGCATACATAAATGCATGAATCGACAGCTTCGGGACAGGTCCTGTAATCCCGGGTGACATCATCCAATTGAATGATATCTCCGGATAAAACCTGAAATGTGTTTCCGTAGATCAATCCTATAAAAAGTATAATTGAAAGAAGTCGATATCTATTCATAGTGGCCATCTTTTTGATTTAATCTCACATTGAATCTAGGTCTTTTACACGTCGAAAACTCTGTAGGTCCTGCCGTTGTCTTTTTTAATCTTTCCTTCAGCGTCTTTTCTTTCATTCGTAAAATAGCATTTCGCTATTTTTACTTGTATATTTTCTATTGCGCAACCATGATGATTTGTCCATGGGCATAGGGTTGTCTACGCATCAGGTCAAAACAGTGGAATATTTATAAAGCCTGGAAAAAAACGAAATCGTGATAAAATTATTTAATTATACATTAAAAGCTTTTTTTATTGCAGCAATTTGTTTTGCGCTTTATACGGTTGGAATAATTGCTTATGGTACTCTTACTGAGTATCATTTTGAGGACACCATAAAGCTTTCTCAGGATGCTGAAAACTTAGAACTACTGAGTGATTCTACCTTTGAATTGATTAGTTGGAATGTGGGGTTTTTTGGTTTGGGCGAAGAGTCTGATTTTTTCTACGATGGGGGCGACGATGTTTTTCAGTCCACCGAAACTGTCCGTAAAAACATGGACGGTGTTCTTCAGTTAATCGAAGCACATCCATATGTGGATTTCTTCTTTTTACAGGAAGTAGATAGCTTTAGCTGGCGTTCGCAAAAGCTTAATTTCTTTCAAGAATTGGAAGGGCTGCAGAATTCGTATCAAACTCATTTCGCCTTGAATTATGCCTCCAATTTTGTACCCATTCCAATTTTTAATCCCTTGGGACCGACTTTTGGAGGCCTGTTCTCTATGTCGAAACACGAAGTGAAAGAGGCTGTTCGTTACGATTTACGAACCGAGAGTTTGTGGCCCAAGCGTTTGTTCTTTTTGAAAAGATGCTTTTTAACACAGCGAATTTCACTCGAAGAAAAAGAGCTAGTTATCATCAACATTCACAATTCTGCTTACGATACATCGGGTGAGAAGAAGAATAAAGAGATGAATCAGTTGATGGGCCTTGCAGAGTATGAATTTGCCAAAGGGAATTATGTGATTATCGGTGGCGACTGGAATCAAAAGCCTCCAAATTATTTACCTATTGATGCAAGCAAAGAGTACTTAGATCAAGGTTTTGCGGGGAATGAAATACCGGAACAGTGGGAATGGATTTCAGATCAAAGGACTCCAACGAATAGAAGATTGGACATTCCTTATGATGCAGAATTGAGTTATACTTCGGTCATCGATTACTATATCTTATCGCCGAACCTACAGGCAGATTCTGTTGCCGTTATTGACGTGGCTTTTGCCTACTCCGACCATCAGCCGGTTTACCTGAAGGTTTCGATCAAGTAGTTTATTATTCTCGACCAGATTGTTTCAGATTCATTTTCTTATCCCTTGTTATATGAACAAAATTTATTATTTAAAATAATAGTTAAGCGTGAATTGTGTAAAGATTGCACCAGCTCTTAGGTTTAGTTTATTTTCAACAGTTTGTATATCATTACTATAATAATCCTCATTTTCGTGCTCATCAACCATACTTTGAAGAAGAACATTTAACGCAATTTCACCACCAATTGAAAATTCCTTTGAAAAGAAATATTCAACCCCAGAACCACACATAAGACCAATAAAGTCTATTTGGTCGGCCAATTCTTCTTTATCATCTTTATCAATGGCGTCTCCAGTAAAGACAGGAATAACTGTAAAGGCATCGGTAAAATAATATCTTCTCAAATCAGTTGGCTCAATAGGGGCTTTTGGAAGAGTTCTTATGCCTATTTTTGGTATAAAAAGATGACCGCCCATACTTTCTTTTTCGGTGTCACCATCCCTGCTCTCTTCTTCTGATGCGCTCAAACCAAAATAACCCATACTCAAAGTGGGTGTTAAAGTTTTTCCTAAAATAGTTTTGTTTTTGAGCAAAACCTGAGCCGAGGAAATTGGTAATCCAAATTTAAAACTCATGTTATTTTGAGAATATGCAGTTGACATCGTAATTGCTGCACTCATTAATATAATGTATGTGTTTTTCATGATTTTCACCCTATTTTCAATTTGTCCCGGGGATGAAAAAATAAATATGCGTCTTGGAACATATAGCCGGAACCCTCACGAACCGGCGATTTTAATTCATCCCCGGATTAGTTAAGCTCTCCTCCTCCACCAATAAATCGATCAATGGGTTTACAGATAACGATAGCTTTGTTTTCAGTCACGTTTACATCCCAGACCATGCTAAGCATAACATAATCGCCTGTTTGACCGTGTTTCCAGCGCTGGATAGTGCAGTAACGGGATTCTGTGATAGATTCCGTTCCTTTCAATTTTTCCTGAATGCGCCATACGCGTTTCAATTCATCGGGATGAATCAAATCTGCCCGGTCATAGCGATGGCCTACTAGTTGATTATCATCATATCCCAAAATATCTTTCCATTTACCATCCACTTCCGTAATAATGCCATCGGTTACGCGGCCGCAGATCAAAAGGGAATCAGCAACAATCTTATCCAATAGATTATCCTTTGGTGATGGTGTTTTAAGTTGAATTATTTCAGCCTTGAGAGATTCCAACTCTTGCTTCAAGGAAACATTTTCCCGCATGAGATAGTCAATGACCGTTTTAGAATCTTCCGTTGGGTGGAACCCCGGGGCTGAAGATGTTGATGATGATTCTGAGGGATTTATCATAATATTCTGTTGTGAGAGTTTGAGTAAATGTTTGGGGGGAATTTCGCCTTTAGCAATCCAAAAGCTCAGGGCCTGGGGCGATACCCCGAAAAAAGCGGCCACGTCCCGTTTTCGCCTTAGGCCCTTATTTATCATAAGATTATTTATTATTTCTTTTACATTTTCCATTATAATTAATTATTTCTGTATTTTTTACTTGTTTATTCAGTTTTGCTTAAATAAAATTAACTAACGATTAAATACTGCGCAAGAAAAAAATGATTAATAATACTAGGTGGACAACCTTAAGTTTGAGGAATCCGAGGATGGAATGCTTAACGGGCTTCCTTCATTTTTACTTTAATAATTAAATAACAAGGACAACTACCATGACAATAACTAAATATTTCACGCTTATGCTTTTTTCCGCATTCCTGTTTGCGCAAGACGGTGCCATTCTACCGGGACAGAAATCAGCGATCCAATCCCTGTCTACGGCTGCGGGATTTACCAGTGCTGACCTGAATACATATCTTGTTCAGAATTATGGTCAAACATTGGATGGTCTTTCCCGTACCCAGGGCGCCAGTGCCATCAAAGCATTCCAGACTGGGTCAGCATCAAAACCAGTAGCAGTTCAACAAAAAGCCGACCTGGCTGTGGCTTCCATCTTAGAAGTGGGTATGACAAAACGTTTTCATTTCACAGATGGCAGCGTTCGGGATGGGGAAATTGTTTCCATTGAAGATGGAACGGTAGCCATTAAAACGGGCAGTGGTACCTTTAATATACCAGCAAACCAATTCCTGTCAGAAACGGCAGAAATAAAAAACAAAAAAGGTGAATTATTTAAAGGTGTCGTTCTTGGCGAAACTGCTGAAGAATATATTATTCGCACATCATTTGGAGATGCGGTAGTCCAAAAAAAAGATATTCAATCTATGAAACGTTACCACGGTGGTATCCTGGATAGGCAATCTGAAGAAAGACGAAAGTTTTATCAGAGTGAAGCGCAGCTTCTAAATGTATTCATGGATCCAACGGCCTTCCCACTTACGGGAAATACGTTTTATGCAAGTGGCCTTTCAGTTGGCTATGGCCTAACAGACCGTTTTATGATTACAACAAAGTTTGGTTCTGACTTTAACAATGACCTAAACCTCCATCCCCGCATGCGTTTTTATCATAGAAAATCCGCTGAAAAAGAAGTGGCCGCTTCCTGGGGCCTGGGAATACACCGTAAATATCCTTCCAAATCCGTAATAGGCAAATACTCACACGCTATTAATATCAAAAGAGCAGGTAAAAATATCCCTCTTAATGAAGTGGATGGATTAACTCTTGATTCTGTTGCATTCGAAGATAACGGAAGGCGCCTTTATGCTGAAGCTTTTCTGGTCTTTTCTTCTCGCAGAGTGAACCCAACCGGCCGCGGAAAGATTGGGTGGTCTATGGGTGCCAAGATAAGCAACGCATTTGTGGGTCGGGATAAAATTATAAAGAAAGTGACAGCCGGTGGAGATTCTATTTCATGGAGCGCAGAAGGGAAGTACTCTGTGCCATTCAGGACCTGGCTGTCCCTGGAGTACGATCTTAGAAAAGACCTGAAGTTTGTGGGGTCCGCCTGGGTTGATAATGGGTACAAAACTCTGAGCTTTGGTGACACCTTTGATGATTATACAGATAATTTTTCTCTTGATTCTCCCGGAGGCGAAGTAAGTATGATTGATTTTGATTTCGGTATTCTATATGCCGTGAATGAGAGTTTCCGGGTTGGGCTTCATTT
>JABHKE010000010.1 GCA_018692355.1 Fidelibacterota bacterium | reverse complement strand
ACGACAGCATGAAGGATTGGATTTTGATCATTTTTTCATTCAGCCAATGGATGGCCCCAATCAGGCAGAAAACATAAAACTCTCGGAAGGTTTTGTGAAGAAGCACCCCCAATGGAAATTGAGCTTACAGACACATAAAATTTTGGGAATTCCTTAATAACCCTGCCACATGCAGTTTAACCAAATGTGGTAGTATAATTAAAAGTCATCTTTCGCTAAACTCAAGATGACGTGTAAATTTTACCATGAATGTATATAAAACATTTCCAATTGAAGCGGCGCGATCGCTACCAAATCTTCCAGATGGACATCCTTGTAAAAATGTACATGGACATTCATTCAAGATCACAATTACAGTCTGCGGTGATGTGGATGAACACACAGGTTTTGTCCTGGATTTCAGCAATATTGATGCTGCATTCAAACCAATCCATGATCAAATTGATCATACGTATTTAAACAAAATTGATGGATTAGATAATCCATCCAGCGAAAATTTATGCAAGTGGATTTGGGCGGAACTCATTCCATCCCTGCCCGGTTTATCTCAAATTGAGATTAAGGAAACCGATTCCACCGGGTGTATTTATAAAGGAGAGTAGCATGGCAAAAGCCGAAGGACATTCATTTGAATTTGTTGATGAAAGTCACATAAATCCCGGATTTCTCGAAGTATTTGATTTCGACAGTCCAGACCAATATATTAAAACAGAAACAGATGAATTCAGTGCCGTTTGTCCTTTTAGCGGTCTTCCGGATGTCGCCTATGTAAAAATTGAATATTATCCAACAGGCGGAAAATGTGTGGAACTGAAATCCTTGAAATATTATTTTGTCAGTTTCCGTAATGTGGGCATCTATCAGGAAGCAGCCACCAAACGAATCTATAATGATCTTAAAACTGCTCTAGCCACAGACAAAATTTCTGTTACTACTATTTACAATATTCGTGGAGGATTTGAGACCACTTGCGTTGAAGGGTCCCTGGATTAAACAACGATGGCCTGGATTGATACGATTAATGAAAGGGATGCGAATGGATCGTTAAAAGATCAATATGCAAAACTGAAAGATTCCCGAAGCGGTGTCGATAATATCCTGAAAATTCATAGCCTGAACCCGGAATCACTGGATGCCCATGTTCGACTGTATAAAACCATAATGTACGGGAAATCACCTATTCGCCGTGTGAACCGGGAGATGATCGCCGTTTTGGTTTCATCCATCAATCAATGCCATTACTGAATCACCCATCATGGGGAAGGTCTTCTTAAACTCACGAAAGATGAATCGCTTGTTCATCAAATAATATCCGATTATAAGATTGCAAATATTTCTCCTGCACAAATGGCCATGCTGGACTATGCATCGAAACTTACCAAACGTCCCACAGATATGATCTCGAAAGATGTGGAGCGACTCCGAGATGTTGGCTATACTGATCGCGGCATATTAGATATTAACCAAATCGTTTCTTATTTCGCCTATGTGAATCGCGTTGCTGATGGGTTGGGTGTGGAATTGGAAGATTTCTGGAAAAAGAATGCTTGACCTGAATCACCAAATTGATTCCGCAGTTAATACTGCTCAGGATGAGATTGTTTCATTTATCCAAACTTTAGTTCAGTCTCCCAGTTTAGCAAATGACGAAGGCTCGGTTCAGGAATTAATCAGTGAAAAGCTCAAATCACTTCATTTAGATGTAGAAAAAATTCCAGTTCATTTTGATGAATTAAAAGATCATCCTGCATTTTGTGATGATGGTTTTTCTTCAGATTCCCGGCTAAATATCGTAGGAGAATGGAACCATGACGGTGATGGTAAATCACTCATTTTAAACGGCCATGTTGATGTGGTTCCCACGGGTCCAGAAAAACTTTGGGATGAATCTCCCTGGTCTGGTTCAATAAATAATAATCGAATCTATGGACGAGGTTCCTGCGATATGAAAGCAGGGCTGGCTTCTGGAATTTTTGCAATTCAGATTCTTCAAAATGTAGGGTTTAAACCCAATGGCAATGTGATGGTTCAATCGGTTGTGGGTGAAGAATCCGGCGGTTGTGGCACACTGACCAATATTGTAAAGGGATTCACGGCTGATGGGGCTGTTATACTAGAACCTACAGCGTTGAAAGTTTGTCCCATTCAATCGGGTGCCCTTACCTTTCGTTTAACGATCCCGGGCCGAGCGACCCATGCTGCCATGCGCTGGGATGGCGTTAGTGCCATTGAAAAATATAATTTGATCCATCAATCAATTTTGGAATTTGAAAAAGAACGCCATCAATCATTCAATATAAAATATTACAAATCAAAAAGTCGGGTAGCCCCCATAAACATTGGCACTATCAAAGGTGGCGAGTGGCATTCTACCGTACCTGAATCTGTCGTTGCAGAAGGTAGATTTGGCATCTTTCCCGGTGAGTCTGCGCATGATGGACGAAAAGCATTTGAAAACCACATTCGACAAAAATCTAAATCAGATGAATGGCTCAAGGATAATCCACCGGTTATCGAATGGTTTGAAGGCCAATTCGAGTCAGGACAAACGGATACAAATCACCCCATCATTCAATCGCTTTCTGAGTGCTATTTTCAATCAACTGGAGATACATCAATTATTGAAGGTGTGACCTATGGATCAGACTTGCGTCTTTTCACAAATCATGCCCATATTCCCGCCGTTCTTTTTGGTCCGGGAGATGTCCGCCTCGCTCATGCGGCCAATGAATATGTGGAAATTGAAGAAGTGCTTTTGACTATAAAAATAATTGCTAACCTGATTGTAGATTGGTGTGGAGAAACTATTGAAAAATAATTTTGGCTGCCAGAACATGGTAGACCCTATCCAACGCGTTTTAATGAAGCATCCAAAAGATGCATATCAAAATCAGGCTAAGGTCAATGTTCAATCTCCTCAACTCCATTATTTTGGGGTACCAAATTTTGAAAAAGCACAAGCCGATTATGAAAAGTTAGTAGCCTTTTTGGAATCATCCGGCGTTGAAATATATTTTTTACCCGCAGACGATTCCACTTCTCTTGATTCTGTTTATACCCACGATACCTGCATTATTTCAAATGGTGGTGTCATTCTGTGTACCATGGGCAAGGATGCCCGAGTGCCCGAATCAAAAGCCATGGAAGCTTACTTTGAATCCATTGATGTCCCTATTCTCGGTCGCATTGAGCCTCCCGGAACTTT
>JABHKE010000130.1 GCA_018692355.1 Fidelibacterota bacterium | reverse complement strand
TCAGGTTATTAATATCTGGAATGTGATCTTGAAATTCACCATTATTTCTGAACGTAAGTAAAACGGGTCCCGTATTTGCGTTGGTGATTTCAAAATGCCGGGTACGATTATTCTCTTTTTCAGGACGGGTAAATTCGTGTCTCTTTATAAGTCCTTCATTGTACTCCTGAACAGAAACTGCCACTATAATTCCTGTTTGAGTATGCTGATCCATTGATATTTGATAAATATAAAAACTGGGATTTTTATCCTTTTGCAATTTACCAGATCTAATAAATGCCTGAAGATTCTCAGCTGCATGATGGTGGAGTGTTTCGCTATCTGGTTCTATACCGGGTGAATAATCTATTTCTGGTTTGATAATTCTTAAGAATGAGTCTGAATTATTTTGTACCATTTCCCGAGCTTCATCTGATGACAAGGTATCATAAGGAGGTGAAGAAACTTTTTTTGCTATCTCAGGTGGTGATAAGTATCCCTGGAAAGGTTTAATATTTGCCATAATGAATTATTTAATCTCGGTTATTCAGAATCTTACTAAAGGGGCTTTACCCTTCTGATTAAAAGTGCCCATTTTGATATCAGGTAATCTTTGAAACATTACCCTTTAATTATTTAAGTTATTTATTGGAATAATTTACAGGTTGATTCCAAGTCTTCAATGTAATCAATTTTCCCAACATAGATTTTAAAAATATCTTTTTAATAGAACTAATACTAAGGATTCAAATTCAAAGATTGGATAGCGTCCTTCACATCAATCTGGAGGATTTCATTAAAACAGTATAAATGATCTTTTGTATTCATACAAACATTTTTTCGACATGGACTGCAATACACATCTTTGTTTATCACGAATGTTCGTTTACCTATAGGTTTTGTCATTTCACTGTCTCCTGCACCAAAAATTGAAATGGTCGGAATGCCGAGACTGGCAGATATATGCCCAAGTCCGCTGTCTGATGCCAGTGCAAATTGACAAACGGAAATAAACGCCATGGACTCTCGCATGGAATATTTTCCACATAGATTAATCAGTTTTATTCCGGTACATTCATTAATCAGTGAATTTGCTAGAACAGCATCTCCTTCAGATCCCAATATAAGGACAGATTGGTTCGATCCATTAAGCCATTCTTTAATTTTTTTATTCGGAATGGATCGAGATGATGCTACACTAAATGGAAAAAGAACCATGGGGAATTCCAATTTCATATTTTTCAATTCTTCTTTTGCCCACTGGATTTCACCGTTGGTTAATTGGATTCCAATTGAATTATATACTTTTTTATTAAAATTAATGAGAGTTAAATATTTTAGAGAACGATGCATTTTTTCTTTCGGATTTTCTATAACATCAGTTAAAAATATTGATCTCATTTGTGATTTAAATCCTATCCGAATCTTTGCTTTACTCCACCCTAATATGACTGCACTTCTAAACGAATCTGTTAATGTGTAAAAAACATCCAAATCTAATAATTGAAACGATTTTCCTATCTGTCGGGTAGCAAAAAACCCCTTGATGTCTGATCTAGATAATTTAATTATTTGATCAATTTCCGGATGGTTCTCATAAACTGCTGCAACCCAGTCTCTACATATGATTATGATTTTTGATTCTGGATTTTTCTCTTTTAAATGGTGGATGAATGGAAGTGCCATAACAGCATCCCCAATCCAGTTCGGGCTGTAAACTCCAATCTTCATTTCAATGTTTCTTCAATTGCATCCACTAACCTGGATGATGCTTCTCCATCTGGATTAAATAAATATAGGCCATGGGCATCCTTACGCAAGGAAGCCATTTCTTCAGGATAATCCAAGGCAAATTGAACTCGAATAGAAAGTTCTGATGGGTCAGAGATTTGGTAAGTAAAATCAATATTTTGCATTCGTTTCACATCTAATTTTTTCCAAAATCGCCGTGAAAAAACCCGGTGTTTTAACTTTAAACTGTAACAATTTGCCTGGATAATGGGCTTATTCAACGGTAAAAATTCAAAAAGCGTAGAAGAAATATCGCTTACCAAAATATCGGCCAAATGGTAATATGGAATAATGTCAAATATTTCTTTTTTTAGGAGATGAACATTTTCACACCTTGCATCTATCGCTTCTGCCATTTTGCTTTGATATCGATACCGACTTTGAAGCCAGCTAAAATTATGAAGTTTAATAATTATGTTATGATTAATAGATAATAATTCAAATTCAGGAAAAAGTAGTTCAATAGAACTGGGATAAAAACTTGGCGCATAAAGAATTGTTTTTTTATCTGGGTCAAAACCAAGATCTTGTCCTAATCTCAAAACTTCTTCACTGTCCAGATCAATTAATGGATCCAGTTTTGTAAAACCGGTCAGTACAAGATTTTTATGTCCCTTCCCCTTGAGTTCATCAAATCGATCCTGAGATTCCACAGAACGAATATTGATGCGATCATCTATGTCCCTGTAATAAGATTGCTTAAGACCAATTCCATGGTAAACCATGACAGAAATGGTTTTTTTCGAAGTCAAATGATTAAGTTGACCCACATTTCCAACAAGAATTACATCAAAATTTTCTTCCTTGATTTTCTCTATTCGATCTTCTTCATTTAGTGCTTTTATAACAGGAATTCCTAAATTTGAACAAGCATCATAAAATATTTTCTGTTCATCTTTTGGCATCTTATGAGGAATAGAAGCAGAAATATTAAACCCACCACGCTTCTTTAATTCCTGGATCACAGGTGTGAAATTCGGTAAATAATAAAGATGGTGAGTCTCAAATAGAACAGACGTCATACGACCTTTAACCTCCCTTAGTTCTGAAAGTGATCCAGAATAGTATCTCGAACTCGCTCCGATGCCTTTCCATCTAATTTATACAGCATTTTTTTTTGGTATTCTCGTACAATATTCAGTCGTTTATGATTTTCATTAAAGGCCGTATCAAGCACTTGTGGTAAATCTCTAGCTCTATTCATTTCAAAGCAAAAATTGGTAATATCTTTATTCATTTCTTTACTTAATCGTTTTTTGAATAACCGGTATCGAAATATCTTATGGGATAGCTTCAGACGATAAAACCTATTTACAATTACCGGCTTTTCTAATGCGATCATTTCATAAATGGTGCTGGATGCTTCGGTTAAAAGAATGTCTGAAATTTTATAGTAGGGAGTAATATTATAGACTTCGGGACCCAATAATTTAATGTGAGAAAATTTATCTGCCAAATCATAGGCCAAATTTCTTTGTGGTACCAAATTGTATTCACCAAATTTATCTAGGAAATATGTCCACATGTGGGGTTTAAGAATTACATTATAATTTTGGGTATATTCGCCTAATTTCATTCCAAATCTCTCTAAAGAACTGGGATAAAAAGTGGGTGCAAAGAGAATCGTTTTTTTACTTGGGTCCAACCCTAATGATTGAGCGAGCTTTTCATCAAAACTTGGATTTTGAGAAAATAAAGGATCTAGTTTTGTAAAGCCCGTAAGTACAAGTTCCTTATCAACACCATGACTCCGTAGTTGATCCATTCTGTATATACCTTCAACAAACCTGATATTCAGTCTCGGATGATTATCCCGCCAGTAAGACGGCTTTACACCGATTCCATGGTAGATCATCCCAGCCAGTGTTTTTTCTGAAATATATTCATCTAATTCATAACGTGACCAACCACAAACAAAAAAGTCCAAATCTAATTCCTTCATCATTTTAGCTCTTTCTTCCTCAGATTCTGAATAGATTATTGTCCCGGGTTTAGTCGAAAGAATGTTTAAACACAGTTCTCTTTCTTCCTTTTTATTTACGGCTGCAGTGGAATGAAATATTTGGAATCGATCATCTTTGGATAATAGATCAATTACCGGATCAAATTGGGGTAAATGATAAAGATGAAAACTATCGAACAGAATTTTGATTTTGTCCGCCATATCATTATCCTGCTATCAATTTTTCATATAATTTTGCATAAAGCCCCTTTTCCTTCAATAAGGAATCATGGGTACCTGTTTCAACAATTTGCCCTTTATCTAATACCACAATTGAGTCAGCGCGTTGAATAGTTGAAAGCCGATGCGCAATCACAAGTGTTGTCCTATCTTGCATCAAGTGTTCTAAAGCAGTCTGTACTTTTCTTTCGGATTCTGTATCCAATGATGATGTGGCTTCATCCAAAATTAAAATGGGTGGATTCCGAAGAATTGCTCTTGCTATGGCTAATCTTTGGCGCTGTCCACCGGAAAGTTTTACACCTTTTTCTCCAATGATGGTTTGAAACCCTTTGGGCTGATCCAGAATAAAATCATATGCATTCGCTGCTTGTGCTGCTGACTCCAACTCTCTTTGGGAATGATTTTCTACACCATAAGTGATATTGAATTCAATGGTTTCATTAAAAAGGATAGTCTCCTGTGTTACAATGCCCATTTGATTCCGAAGAGATGCTAACTTAGCATCTCGAATGTTTATTCCATCCATTAAGATGGCACCGGATCCAATATCATAAAATCGTGGAATGAGATCTGCGATAGTAGATTTTCCTGAACCACTGGGTCCAACAATTGCCACTACTTTCCCTTTTGGGATAGAAAACGAAATACCATTCAATACGGTTTCTCCTTCTATATAGCTAAAGCCAACATTCTGGAAATCAATTTCGCCAGAAAAGGTATTTAAAGTTATGGCGTTCGGATTATCAATGATTTCCGGTGGCTGGTCCAAAATAGCGAATACACGTTGCGCAGAAGCTGCACCTTTTTGAAGATCCACACTGACATTGCTCAGCAAGCGAATAGGACCTAAAACACTGAAAAGGATTAAAATAAAACGTATGAAATCTTCTGGACTCATGGTTCCAGCAACCAATACATCCAACCCTCCAATCCATAGTAATGAAACACCAATAACTGCCCCAATCGTTTCGGTAATAGGCGATGCTGTAAGCCTCAATCTTGCACGACGGGAAATAAGATTATAATACCGGTTTTGCTCTTTTTTAAAACGCTTTGTTTCATAGGCTTCAGTCCCAAATGCCTTTACAACGCGTATGGAGTTTAATATCTCAGTAAGGATATTCATAATTCCTGCAATTTGTTTGGCTGTTCGCATGGATTTTCTCCGAATGCTTCTGCCAATCCAAAAAATAATTATCGCGGTTACTGGCACGATGATTAAAGCATAAAGTGCCAAATTCACGTTGATAACAAAAAGGAGTGATATAAACATTAGAATATTAACGGGTTCAACAAAGATCCGATGAAAACTCGTGCCAAAAGCAACTCTCATATTGGCCACATCTGTTACAACAATTGAAGTGAGTTCTCCGCTTTTTGCCTTGTCAAAAAATGAAAGTGATAAGGAATGAAAATGGTTATAAATACTCGTCCTGATAGAAGTGATCAAATTGAATTGTATATAGGTTAAAGAAATATTTTTTATATAAAGAAAAATGTTTTTAACCAGAAAAACAAAGAGAATGGTTAAACATAATATTTTCAATGTTTCTCTTGGTGTGTCTCGCAAAATAAGTTCATTTGTCCAATATTTAAGTTGATCATTTAAATTCAATATCTCATTGGATAGAGCTTTGTGATTTAATAATAATTGATCAAAATCGGATAAAATGTTGTTAATTAATGACGCAGTCAGCCAAATAGAGAGACTATTGAAAACCACATAAATCAAAGAGGCAATAGTTGAAATCAGTAAAAAAGGCCAATACGGTAAAACCAATTTCCCCAGTCGTGTATAAATTCTTTGTGACATATTTTAAAACTTAACCAGAGAAAACCATTTTTTGGTGGGGAATTTCAGCTTCGAAGAAAATATCTCCTCTAGAATCAAATCCAAGTTTTGCATAAAAATCAATGACCGATTTTTGTGCATTTAAATAAAT
>JABHKE010000011.1 GCA_018692355.1 Fidelibacterota bacterium | reverse complement strand
TTAAGATCATATTTTTCTTTGAGCGAATCAGTGATTTTTTTTAGCTGTAAACCAAACTCATTTGACTTAACTCTTTCATTGGTTGCATATTGCTGGGGGTTATCAGGCAGTTCCTCCAGGACTACTTTCACAGTTTTTGGAGAACCATCTCGGATTACCTTTACCCGGTTTGAACTGTTTGGAGAACTTAAAGAAACAACATTTTTCAAATTAGCAGGATCTGCAATGGGTTCATCGTTGAATGCAACAATTACATCGCCCTCCTGAATACCTCCTTTTTCTGCAGGACTACCTTCAACCACATCGGTGATCAACGCACCATTACGGGTGCTGATATCTAAAGCTTGGGCGGTTTCATTATCCAATTCCTGAATGAATACGCCCAGCCAGGACCGCGTGACAAATCCTTTATCAATGAGATCTCTCATGACCCGGCTTGCCATATTGGATGGAATGGCGAATCCTACGCCGCGATTTGATTTTTCATATCCACCTGTGGCTATGGCTGTATTAATGCCAATCAGCTCCCCTTCCATATTCAACAAGGCACCACCGCTGTTCCCTGGATTGATGGCAGCGTCTGTTTGAATAAAATCTTCATAACTTTGAGAATTCATGATATTACTTCTTCCCAGGGCAGATACTATCCCCGTCGTTACGGTGTGACTTAAATTTTCTGAAAAGGGGCTGCCTACTGCTAAGACCCATTCTCCCACTCGAATTTTATCGGAATCACCAAGTTCAATATCATTAAGATTATCAGCATCTATCTGCAGAATTGCAAGATCTGTTTTTGGATCTGTACCTATGATGGTTGCATCAAATTCCCGCTTATCAATTAATTTTACCCGGATGCCGTCCATCTCATCCACCACATGGTTGTTGGTTAGTATGTATCCATTTTCTGCGTCAATAATTACGCCCGAACCCAGGGCATTGGTCTTGAATTCTTTTTGCCTGGGATGGTTGGGCTGATAAAAAAAGAAACCAAAATTCTCATATTGTTCCAGTGATATCACTTTGTCTGTAATAATTGTTACAACCGCTGGTCTTGCAGATTCTGCCACATCTGCAAAAGCTTTACTGAATTGCTGTACAACTGTATTTTGAGCACTTAGTACTCCAATCCATAAAATAGAAGTTAATAATTGATTCATTTTATTCATCTCATGTTTTGTCTTTCAATGCTGAGCAATCTTTGGAGTTCCAATAAAACGAAAAAGCCCTTGTATTTCTACGAGGGCTTTTCCGGATTTGTTTTGTTCAGACTTATTTCAAGAACAACATTTTTTTCGTAGCTTGAAATTCACTTGATTGAATTGAGTAAAAATACATACCTGTTGCAACTTGGCTTCCTATATCATTGGTACCATCCCAAATAATAGCATGGTATCCTGGTGTCATATTATCAGAAGAAAGCGTCCGAATCTTTTGTCCCATTAGATTATAGATGGCAAGATTAACGTTTCCTGCTTCAGGTAAATCAAACCTGATCTCCGTGGAAGGGTTAAACGGATTCGGGAAATTTTGATGGAGAGCAAATGCTCCAGGGATTACTTTCACTTCGGAAGAATTTGTCCGAGAAACTATGTTAATAAGGCTTCCATCTGCACCAGCTAATTTAATACCCTCAAGATTTACAAAAGAATTCTCGCGTTCATTTCCCATGAATTCAACCGGAATTGACATATATGAATTATCTGTTGCTTCAATATGTCCACCCTGTAGATCAGCAGCAAGCACTTTCAATATTCCAGGCTCTTTTTCAGTATAAGAGATCATGACATTTTCCTGGAAATTTAACAAGGAAGGTGGCATAACATTTACCATAGTAGGATCAAATTTAAGTTCGAATTCAATCCCGCGAACTGGACCGTTGTATTCAATTTCAAAGGTCAATAAAGATTTTTTGAAATCAGTCTTGAGATCGATGTAGGCAATTTCACCAGCATCAACTCCTACAATTCTGCCTGTTCCACCAAAAATGATATCAACCATCATGACAACATCTGCAATATTGATTTCTTCATCGCTATTTACATCACAATTTCTGATTTGGTCTTCTGTTGGAACATCTTCTTCAAGTATAAAATCCACGACTGCTAGGACATCCGTAATGTCAACATCGTTATCAAAATCGGCATCACCAAATTTATAGGGTATTGTACAGGCAAGATTGGATGCTATGGATTCCAATTGGCCATACCCTCCATCTGATGGATCTCCCGTATACCAGAATGCTTTTACATTATAACAATGTTCCAGATAATTTGGGCTAGCAGTAACTGTAGCAAACGTATCTGTTACTACAGTGGCAACCAAAGTATCTAATTCATCAGCTGCAACCTCATAAACTCGGTATTCTATTAATTCTTCTTCTCGATTCAACAAATCATGAATAGTAACCCAGGAGAGCTCTGAAATATCATCTGGTGCTTCACCCAGAATCTCTAAAGAGTTCTCATCATAGTGTAATGCATCAATGGTAAATTGATTGGTGGACTCTGACACTCTAGTTGCTAACAAATCTCCATCTTTGGAACCATCTCCTTCTGAATCCATTACACCAAAACCTTGTTCGCCATCATGCGTTATATAATACGTCGTCAAATAATAATCGAATATAACCCAGGCGTTAAATTCAAATGTTACTGCATCACAGACACCAGCACTTAACTCAACGGTTCCTGACTCATTACCCCAAGTACCTGCATAATTAGGTTGACCATACTCATCCGGGTAAGAAAATGTACCATCATCATTAAACGTAAAATCAACAGTAAAATCGGGACCACCATCACAATTCCAATCACCAGCAATAGACCATGTTCCTATAATATCTCCTAGTTGGTTGGAATAATAAAGAGTATCATCACCTGTATTATTAATTGTTAATTGTTGTGTAGCAGATTCACCAGGCATCAAATATTGGTAGATTGAATCAGGATCTACTGA
>JABHKE010000095.1 GCA_018692355.1 Fidelibacterota bacterium | reverse complement strand
GGTTATCCCAATCTCTAGGGCAGGTTGCCTACGCGTTACTCACCCGTTCGCCAGTTTAATAATTTTCCGAAGAAAATGTTCTCCTTGACTTGCATGTGTTAAGCACGCCGCCAGCGTTCGTCCTGAGCCAGGATCAAACTCTCCATTGTATGTAATAAAGATGTTTGTCGTTTTGGCCAGAATCAACGTTAGACTCGTCGCATACCAAATTTTCAAAAATCATACTGTATAAAGCCGACAAAATTAAATACTCATTTTTGCCATAGCAATATTTATTCTACTAAAAACTTACTTTTTTATAAGAATTATTCTTCCCTTACAATGAGGGTTGGTTCCGGAAAATCTAGAAAACGGGACGGGGAGATTTTATCTATTCTTTCTTCAATATAAAATTCGACTAATCTTTCATTTTTAGTCTGTGTATCTATAAAAGATTTCCATGTGCTTCCGATAAATATACCTGCACCAATTAATAAGGGTGGGATACTATATTTTAAAGATGATGATCTGACGTTCATCTTTTTTGGGATATGGTCCCCGTTAGCCAAATCTTTATGGGAATTATTATCTTCATAATTATTATACAATGGTATTGACGTCCCTTCAAAATCTATGAATCGATTCTTCCCATCAACAAAGGATTCAACTTTACTCCAAGATCCGATTAGGACCATTAGCCCTACACTGGTTAAGATGCCTTGACCTTTGTCCCATTCCCGTAGCATGAATTGGCCACCTCCTGGCATAAGTGATCCTGATAAAAAGACAAGGTACCGATTATGTCTTGGAACAGAGCCTACATTTTCAATTGTTTGGTATAATGGTCCCATTAATTTATTATAGTGTGAATGATTGAATAGTGCTTGCGCATTAATGAATGATAGCCGAGCTTCTTCCCACTTCAATTTCTTCATTTGCGCATATCCTCGGAATGTAATCATATAAGGATCTTCAGTATTTTCGGTAGCTTCCAGAAGTTCACTTACTTCACCTGCTAATAAATTGACATAAATATCTCGGTAATTTGCTGCTTTATAGATTAATGATGATTCAGGTTCCTTTTGGATCACTTGCCGATAATATTGATGTGCCAAGTTATAAATTTGCATCTCCTCATAACATCTGGCGATATAATAATTGATGGTCGGACTTATTGGATCGTCAGGGAATTGGTACAAAAGTTGGAATGCTGTAAGCAGACACCGTTCATAGTGCCCTTGCTTGAAAAGAAAATCGCAGAAAGAGACTCTCTCGTCTTTTTGGTAAGACGTGTATTCGTTCCATTCAGATTGGATACTTTCCACAGACCTGTAAGCCTGTTGAGACAACACCCAACTGAACAAGAACCCTAAAAGAATTTGTTTTTTTGTGTTCCGCATAAAAAAATTCCCCTATCAAAGATAGGGGAATTTAGTTAAAAGTTACAGTTTGGGAATAGTTTTAGCGAATCAATAACATTTTCTTTCTTGCAGTGAAAGAATTGCCCCGCAATTCATAAAAATAGATTCCTGAAGCAACAGCATTTCCCATAAAATCTGTTGCATTCCAATCTACAGTGTAGGAACCAGGACTCAGGACTTCATTCACTAGTGTATTCACATTCTGACCTAAGATGTTATAGACATTGATCATCACATGGTCTGCACCCGCAGGTACATCAAAAGAAATCTGTGTGGATGGATTAAAGGGGTTAGGATAATTCTGATTCAATGCAAATGCATCCGGAAAAATTTCACCATTATCGGTTGCAACGTTGGATGTATTAATTACCATAGGATTATCTTCATCGGGATAGCCACAAACAACATTTAGGATATTTGGATCCATGGATGTACCAGGCAGATTCGTTGTTCCAAAATGGAATGCGATTTCAGCAGGTAGCACACCAGCACCTTGGGGTAATCCATAAGTAATGAAAAATAAATCGCCTTCTTCACCATTGCCTTCAGTCTCGACACGGTTAAGACTGTAAGCTATAACTTTCACAAAACCATCCAAGCGGTTACTTGTAAGAGTCATAGTCCCGTTGGTAACATTCAATAATTTGCTCCCTCTGTTAACACACGGGGAGCAAAATGGGCTAGATGACCATTCACCATCACCGTCTAAATCAGTAAATGATTCTCCAGAATCGTAATTCCCATTACCATTTGCATCTTCATAGGCTTCGGGACCGTAATGAAGCACATCACCAGCATTATGATATACATCCAATTCAATACCACGAATTGGTTCGTTATCAACCATCCGCACAGTAAAAGTGATTGTATTTTCATCTATTTGCACACCATTGACAAAACCGAGACAACCACAAATACCGGTTGCTATTTCTAGCCCGTAGGTTGGGTTTGGAGTACCATCAGGCAACATAGTTCGCATATCAAAATGAAGGGCTGAATCCGCCGGGCAATCAATGTCTGCCCAAACGTTTGTCATTAGCAATCCGCTTGTTAAAATTAATCCAAATATTTTTCTCACAATTAACTCCATTATGGGTTGGTCTGAAATTTAAATAATTTGATACCTGTTTTGCAATCGTCCATTCTATTTCACAAAAGCTATTTTTTGATTATGACTATTTTTGCCGGAGACTACTTTCATAATATAAACACCTGTTGGTAGCAATCGTCCGTTTTGATCTTTTCCATACCATTCAACAGAATATAGTCCCGCTTCTAATTTATTATTAACCAACGTATTAATTAAACGCCCAGTCACATCAAAAATACTCACAATTAAATTATTTGTTTCAGCTAATTGGATTTCGATGGTTGTTGAGGGGTTGAATGGATTTGGATAATTTTGGCTCACAAAAAATTTGTCTGGTACAATTTGATCTTTTGGCTCAACAGAAGTCAGGGTGATATTATATAATCCAGTTCTCATCATATTCCCTCGATGCAACTTCCATGAACTTCTTTGCCCACTTTCTGATTTAATATCAATTACCTGTAGTCCCGATGTCGTACCAAAAACGATTTCAAAATCATTATCGTCATCTAATTTTCCAATAGCGGGAGTTGTCTCAATATTCCCGGCAACGG
>JABHKE010000012.1 GCA_018692355.1 Fidelibacterota bacterium | reverse complement strand
TGATTCGCCAACAGAATTCACAATCCCAATTGTTTCCAGGCGATTCAATATCGAATAAATCGCTGACCTGGGAATACCGGATTGAGAACTAATTTCGTACCCGGTTGCTGGGCTATATTTCAACAATGCCACGTAGGCTTTTGCTGCATTTGCTGATAAACCAAAATGCTGTAATAATTCTATTAATTTTGACATAATGCTGAAAAATTCATTATTTAATTTAAGTGTAACTCTCTTATGAGTTACTAATTTATTTTGAAATAAAGCCAAATGCCTATATTATCCCTATTTTTAATCATGGATAAAATTTGTTTATTTCCATTTTTGAGTGGGAAATAATACCTTAAATTCTGAAATAATATTTCGTCACTCACAAATGAGTTACTATAAAACATACGTCATTAAATATATAGTCTACGGTATCATTTTTGTTCATTCATTCCTGATTGCCGGAACAACAGGGAAAATCTCTGGGACGGTCGTTGATAAAGAAACCGGCGAACCCTTGATCGGCTGTAATGTGATGGTGGATGGGACTGCACTTGGAGCTGCAAGCCATATTGATGGGACATATTTTATATTAAATATCCCGCCTGGGACTTATTCCCTTCGTGCTGATATGATCGGATTTGGCATAGTAAAGAAGACAGAAGTATCTGTGGAAATTGATTTTACATCTCAAATTAATTTTCAACTTTCATCCGTAGTGATTGAAGGGCAAGAGATTACTGTCGTAGCTGAAAAAAAATTGATCAAAAAAGATCTGACTGCTTCTACATCCATTGTCAATGCGGATGATTTTGAAAAATTGCCCATTACAGAAATTTCGGAAGCATTGGAATTACAAGCCGGCTACGTGAACGGGCATCTCCGCGGAGGTCGTAGTGGTGAGGTGGCATATTGGATCGATGGTGTCCCTGTAACAGACGTTTTTAATGGCGAAACTGTTGTGGATGTAAATAAAAATTCTGTGAGTGAAATGCAATTGATCTCTGGGGCTTTTAATGCCGAGTACGGACAAGCCATGTCCGGCATTGTTAATATAGTTACAAAAGATGGGAGTGATGAGTTTGGTGGGAGTGTCAGCTTTTATTCTGGAGATTTTCTTTCGAATAAAAATGACTTATTCTGGAATATTGACCAATTCAACCCGGCAACAACCCAAAATTATGAAACCAACTTTCACGGTAGCATTATTCCCGGAAAATTATTTTATCAAGGCAGTGCCAGATGGGTTTATTACCAAGGACCTTACGAAGGACATCGAGTCTATGATCCAGCTTCCTACACAGTTCTTTTAGAAAACGATGATGGGGATTATGTTCCTTATATCGTGGGTACAAATTGGAAGAATGATTCTACACTCACCCAAGGGTATCTTGAAGGGCAAGGATATTCATTTAATGAGATTAATGAAACCTTGGACTCAACCCTGCAGTTAATCCAAGAAATTCATGATGGGAATTTTGGAGATGGGTCTTATGTCCCCATGGATTGGAATATGAAAAAATACGGTCAATTAAAACTCATTTTCAAATTTACGCCACTCCTAAAATTGAAATATACTGTTTTCAATGATGGGGTCACTTTTCAAAATTATGATCGCTCTTTCAAACTGAACCCCGACGGAAATCTTACCCGCTATAAAACAGGATTAACCCATTTGTTGCAACTCCACCATTCCTTGAATGGGAGCACATTTTATACCATCAGCTTTACACAATTCAAAAAACAATATTTCCACGAAACATATTCAGAAAATAAAAATCATCTCTTGATCCATAGCAACCTTGCAGTGACGAAACCCTATAGTTTTATGACCGGCGGAACCAACAATAATTTGTTCTCAAGACAAACCATGACCTCAACAGCCAAATTTGATTTAACGAGTCAAATCACGATGCGCCACATGGTAAAAATGGGGCTTGAATATCGCCAACATGACCTAGATTATGAAAATATCAATCTACAACCACCGAATGATAAAATTGCAATCAATCCCTTAATCGATGGGAGCTATTTGGGGAATCCACAGGTATTTCATGACTCGACCATTCATGCCAGTAGTTATAAATACAGTCCTTTGGAATTCAGTACGTATATCCAGGATAAAGTTGAATATGATGATTTGATAATAAACGCCGGCGTTCGTTTTGATTATTTTGATCCGAAAGCGACCATTCCGGCTGATCCTTCTGATCCAAGTATTTACAACCCCATTCGACCGGAAAACCGATATCTTGATTTAAATGAAAACGGTGTCAAGGATATTGGAGAACCATCTGTCACTCTGGATGACCGTTTGGGTTACTGGTTCACAAATACACATTCAAAATGGAAAATCAGTCCCAGATTGGGATTCTCCTTCCCCATTTCTGATCGCGGAGTATTTCATTTTTCCTATGGACATTTTTTCCAGATTCCCCGATTTGAACTCCTGTATCAAAATCCGGATTATGACTTAGGGCAAGGCACCGGAAACGTGGGTGTAGTTGGGAATCCAGACCTTCGCCCTGAAAAAACCATCAGCGGCGAACTTGGATTGCAACAACAATTGAATCGATTTATCACTCTGGATATGACGGGCTATTTCAGGGATATTCGTGATTTAACTGGGACTCGGTCTGCAGAAATAATCATGTTTGGTGGATCTTCAAAATACAATCGTTTCGAGAATTCTGATTTTGCATACATCCGCGGTATTGTATTAAATCTCGGGTTCCACAATCTCCATGGGTGGAACGGTGACATTAATTATACCTATCAGATTGCTCGGGGAACAGCATCAGATCCAGATCAGGCGCGGGCTTCTATTGCAGGAAATAAATTGCCTGAAGTTCACCTTATTTCCTTGAATTGGGATCAAACCCATACCATCAGTGGTGCCATGATGTATTCACAAAAAAACTGGGGCGGCAGCATCATCGCCCAGTTTGGGTCTGGTCTTCCATACACGCCGGAATCCACAGAAGATATCAGCACGCTTATTACAAATTCTGCACGAAAACCCGTTACCTGGAATATGGATTTTCGAAGCTATTATCGTCCAAATATTCTTTTAAAAAATATGACACTTTTTCTCCGTGTGAAGAACGTTTTTGATCATTTAAATCATTATGGTGTTTATAACGATTCTGGGCGGGCAGATGAGACAATCAATATTAACCGTGCCTTAAAAACGGAGCCGTCTGAAGCGATCAATACCATTGATGATTGGTTCAAAAATGAAACCTTTTATTCCCAGCCAAGGCGGGTGGAATTTGGAATAAATTATGACTTTTAAATTTGATGTGAAGCAATTTTGGTTTTTATTGATTTTTTTTGGGGTCACAGGTTTTCTTTTTTCCCAGCAATCATCGGGTCGTGAATATCGCAGAACCGGCATCCATAATGGCAATTTAGTCAGGACCGTTTTCGGGAATTGGGGTGTTGTAGGTCAGCCAGGGAGTAAAGGTCCACGGGGTGCTTGGATCAATGATAACAATGGCTATATTGGCGATGTGAGTCCCCTTGTCGGTGTTGAGATAACTGCCGATGATACCAGTGGAAACCCCGTGTCTTTTCATTCTGTAATTGTTACACCAGCAGATCGTCCAAACTTGGGTGGATTTGAAGAATCACCTACAGGAAAATTCTGGGGATTTGAACCCGTTTCCGGTTATTTGAATGAAACACAGGAACGGGTGGCCATCAGTACGGATGCCAATACCTGGCCACCCTATTGGCCCGACAAAATGAGTGATACAGATGATCCGGGTTGGTCTGGAATGTGGAATGGATATTTTGGAAAAGATGTCCAAAATATTCAACAGGAGAGCTACTTCATCATGGATGACAACAATGATGAAGAATTCAACTATCCTCACTATAACAATTTGGGCGTTGAATTCCATCCAGACAGTTTAAACTTGAATCGAAATGGCTTGGGATTGGAAATGACTGTCCGGGGTATGCAATGGCAGCAATTTCTCGCACAAGATTGTATATTTTGGCTTTATGAGGTCACTAACGAAAGTACCACCGATTATAAAAACGCAGTTTTTGGCATGTTGGTGGGAACCTATATTGGGGTCACATCTACAGAAGATCGTGGTGAATATGACGATGATTGGTCATTCTTCGACGTAAATGACGATATCACTTATACAGGAGATTTTGATAATGATGCCAGCCGAAATCCAAAATGGGATGGCGATGTGGGCATGGTTGGATATGCATTTCTGGAAAGTCCCGGAAATCCGTTTGACGGTATTGACAATGACGGCGATTATAATTCCATTGATGAAAGTTCTTATGCTCCTCTTTTTGAAGAAGAAGATTTCGATTCTTCCTTGGTGAATGTGGGGGATGAAATTGTTTTAATTAATTTAGATTATTCCAGGTCGATATATCAAATCCCTGATTTAGATACTGTAGAAATTGTTACCGGTGGACAAACCATTACCATCATCCCCGGTGAGACTTACCTTTCAGAAGGAAATCCGATTGTGATTTCCGGAAATAAAGAAGGTGCAAATCAAAATGCATATGACGGAATTGATAATGATCTGGATGGTCTTATTGAC
>JABHKE010000080.1 GCA_018692355.1 Fidelibacterota bacterium | reverse complement strand
GAATGACAAGGCCAAAAAAGTCAAAATTGAACTTCACCCAGTTAAATTTGTCAAGGATGCTTTTAGAGTATTATTCTGATTCTTCCTTGAACTTTTTAAAGAAAACGAATCATTATTAAATCATCATTTTTCCACAAGTCTAACGATTGAATTAATTTATATGCAATTCACACTTCAAAATTCTGATTCATCTACATCTGCCCGAACGGGTATTTTAAAAACCGATCACGGTGAAATAGAAACGCCCATATTTATGCCCGTGGGGACAGTGGGCGCTGTTAAAACTATGGCACCCCAGGAGTTGAAAGATGTTGGTTCCCAAATTATTCTGGGGAATACCTATCATCTTTATTTGCGTCCAGGTATTGATGTTATAAATGAAGCAGGTGGACTCCACAAATTCAATTCTTGGGATAAACCTATTTTAACAGACAGTGGTGGGTTTCAGGTGTTTTCACTGGCACGGCTCAATAAGATCAGCGATAAAGGTGTGGAATTTCAATCTCATTTGGATGGTAGCCGTCATTTATTCACTCCAGAATTTTCCATGGAAATTCAGCGAAATTTGGGTGCGGATATTATTATGGCATTTGATGAATGTCCTCCAGGTGATTCTGATGATAAAACAGTTCGAGATGCTGTAGAACGAACAACAGGGTGGATGAAACGATGTCAAAACTGGTTGAATGGGAATCCAGAGCTATATGATTTCAAGCAAACCGTATTCCCTATTATTCAAGGGTCTGTGAATCACGAATTGAGACGAAAGAGCGCAGAAGAGTTATATCAATATTCAACATGCGGTATGGCCATTGGCGGATTGGCTGTGGGTGAAGAAAAAAATGCAATGATGGATACAGTTGAATTTTGTGATACCGTATTACCCAAAGATCAGCCACGATATTTGATGGGTGTGGGCAAACCATCTGATTTGTTAAAATCTGTTCGCCGTGGTGTGGACATGTTTGATTGTGTTATGCCAACTCGCAATGGAAGAAATGGGCATATTTTCACATCGCATGGTGTGATTAATATTAAGAATGAAAAGTTCAAACATGATTTTTCACCCGTTGAACCGAATAGTTCCCATGCTTGGGGGCGAACTTTTTCAAAATCATATGTTCGCCACCTTTTTAATATTAATGAAGTACTGGGGCTTCGCATTGCATCCACGTTGAATTTGTCCTATTATCTTGATCTGATGGCAGCAATGAGACATCAGATTAATGAAGGGAATTTTGATACTTGGTCCAAATCTTTGTTGAGCGATATGGAAAATAAAAAAGGAATGTAATGTCTGATATTTTGGTGAGGGTCATTGATGCATATATATTTCATCAAACAAGTGATGGAATAAAATTTTTGATCATGAAACGAGCAAAAACAAAAATGTATGAACATTTGTGGCAAGGTGTTGCAGGGAAAATTGAAGTTGGAGAAACAGCCCCTGAAGCAGCCATCCGAGAATTAAAAGAAGAAACTGGTTTTGAACCGGTTCGCATGTTTGTGGCAGACCATGTAAGTAAGTTCTATGAGACCCATGGAGATAGAATTAATCTCGTCCCAGTTTTCGGAATTGAAGTTGATCGAGAAGAGGTAATAATTTCTGAAGAACATTGTGATTTTAAATGGGTAGACTTTGAAACTGCAAGAGACACATTGGTTTGGAAAGGGCAAAAAGAAGGGATCACTGCTGTGAATAATATGCTAAACTCAAACGATAACCGCATCAAATGGTCCGAAGTAGATTTAACCACAAAGGGTACCAGATTCACAAAGTAATTTTAGGAGTACTTTGAGTACTTTATATTTAATAAAGGAGAGAAAATGTTAGAAGAAGGAACGAAAGCACCGGCGTTTTTACTGGATGATCAGGGTGGGAATTCTGTGAGTCTTAGTGATTTTGAAGGCCAAAAAGTATTACTCTGGTTTTATCCAAAAGCCAGTACACCTGGCTGAATGATTGAAGGTCAGAAACTCCGGGATGAGTTTCAAAATTTTCAGGATAAAAATACTGTCATTCTTGGCATGAGTGCAGATTCAGTTAAGGCACAAAAGAACTTTTGCGATAAACAATCCTTTCCGTTTCAGCTATTATCGGATCCGGATAAATCAACCATTCAAGCCTATAAAGCTTGGGGGAAAAAGAAAATGTATGGTCGGGAATATGAAGGAATTTTTCGATATTCCTATTTAATTGATGAAAAAGGGATGATAGAAAAAGCTTATGAGAAAGTGAAAGTGAAAGAACACGCACAAGAAGTTCTCGCTGACATTAATTAAACACAAAGTACACGGAGATCACTAAGGAATAACTTCTACTACTTTGTGTTCTCCGTGTTTAAAATATTTAAGAAAAAAGCCCCTTTACGAAATCTTTCTTCATTCAGTGCATCATCTACATAACCCATCATTACAGAATGTCCATGGATTTCTAATTCGCTTTCTTTGATATGGAATTCTGTTAGGTGAAGCGCTTCCTTTCCTTTTGTCAGAATTGCTGCATTTTCTGGACAGACCGCTAATTCGTTCTTCCCAAAGTCATTTAAGTTCTCCAGATCTTTTCTAATTATAAAATCTGCATCGGCTTCACCGATTGTGAATTCAGGATTTTGAATATCAAAAATACAACCACAATAAAAGGGAAGAATTGCTTTTAAAACTGCCCACGCTGATGATACAGGTTTTAAGTTGCAAGAAAATCGAGTTCTGCTTTTTAGGTTTATAACTTTCTGAATACTATTAGTATTAACTAAAAGATTATAATGAGAAAGCCTAATTCCCACACCTTTTTCAAAAGTGACTAATGCTTCGTTATCGAGTAAAGGTTTGTATTTTGGATCGAAGCTTGTTGGGAGATCTTTGATGGCATCAAAAAGATTGATCCCTGATTCTATTACAAGATTTGTATCACAATATTTTTTTACAGAACCTAAAGATTCTTTTGCAGGAATAACTGCAATCGCTCCCAAGTGCCAAATTCCAAAAAGAAGGATCTCTGTTTGAGGAAAATCTAATTCAGTAAGTATAATTCGTTCTTTTGGTTTGAGCCCTATGCTGTCTAACCAATGGGCAGTTTGTTGGATCAATTCATAGAATTTTAGATTTGTGATGCTGAGTTTTTCAAAGATTACTTGTTCAGCAAATTTGATATTCTGCCCTTCGATCAGTGAGCGCATTGATGGATATGGGATCATGTATTCGATTGGTTCCACATTGCCAATACACTGAGCCTGGTAAATTCGTTTCTCAAGGTCTGTTTTCATGGTAAAAAATTAAGAGGGAAGAATCACCATACAATTGGTAATTAATACGTTAGTTTAGATGGGCCTCATAACCCGATGGGAGATTTATTGATTCTAAGTGGAGTTCTTTGTTTGTGGGATGATGGGTAAATATTTGTTGATTTTTTACTAAGTTTTATAAGAAATTTGATAATAATAAGATGCTAAAATCATTCATTTCATATGGATTATCTATCATGCTCCTATCGGCAACATTACATGTCGATCTTGATCATGAACATTTCGATGGGTACAGCATATGTGATATTGATTGTGATGATGAAAAACATCATTCTTTAAATCACAAATGTGAAAAATGTCTCAATAAGACCAATAGACTGATTGTTCAAGAATTTATTGAGTTATCATCCAATGAATATCGAACAGCACTTTACTCTTCAAATGAAGTTTTTGAAGATAAAATTACACCTTTCAATTTATATAGTCGCCCTCCTCCAAGTCTCCTTTAGTTAAAAACACTATTTTAATCACACCACTTATGAAAGTTTTATAGTGGTGCACAACTAGTACAAATTTTTTTAAAGGAGTATTTTTTGCAATTTTTATTTTTACATTCTTTCAGAGCGCACGTAGTTATTTTATTTACCAGTATGATATTATTCACAACTGGTTGTGAGGACGATGATCATGACCACGATCATCATACCGATGCAGAAGGTTTTGTCCTTGAAAGTGAAAGTGG
>JABHKE010000090.1 GCA_018692355.1 Fidelibacterota bacterium | reverse complement strand
TTTTAAAATAGCCGTTTCATTGATCAGATTTGGATTAAGAATAGGTCAGTTCTTTGAGAAAATATTTGGGCCCACTTTTCTTTGGAAATTAACCCGTTCAATCAATTATATATTTAAAACAACATTACCTACCTGGCCTAAGTATGGAATCAAAATAGCAAAGACTTTTAATCCTGTTTCATCTCCAGGTGTTCATCCTGATTATATCATATTTCCATCTTGTGCCAGCAGGGTTTTGGCTGCGGATCAAACTGGAACGAGTGCTTCTGAATATTTGACCAAAATTGCTACTAATGCTAATATTAAAATCAAGTATCTTGATGATTACTCTGATCTATGCTGTGGCATGGCATTTGATTCTCGCGGACATAAAAGTATCGGGGACGACATGAGAATGAAATTAATGAATCGCTTGAGAAATGAATCTGACATGGGACGTATCCCCATCGTTTTAGATATGTCCCCTTGTACACAATTTGTGCAACAGGATCCATCTGATCTGACTATCCTTGATTCGGTACAGTTTATCCAACAAATAAAGGATCAACTAGACATAGAACAAAGTGCTGAGCCAATTTTTGTACATCCAGTATGTTCATCCCAAAAAATGGGAACGGCTCACGATCTAACGAATCTTGCAAATATGTGTTCAAAGTCCGTGGAAACCACTCTGGAACCATTTTGTTGTGGAACAGGTGGTGATCGGAGTATCCGCTTTCCTGAATTGCCACAAAATGCTGTTAATCAGTTAATGGATAAAATTAATTCATTAAAGGGAGTATCATCCAGCCGTACGTGCGAGTTGGGATTGCAAGAGTCAACAGGTATAGCATTTTCATCCATAGAAGCATTGGTCTATGATGCAATTAAAAAGTAATTTTAATTAAGAAATATAAGAATTTATCATCATGACAAGAAGTTTATCATTCATCATAACATTATTGTTATTCTTACCCCAATTGCAGGCAGAGGTAATTGCTAGGCTTGTTAAAGTTGAAGGAAATGTATACTTCAAGCGGATGGGAATGGAGACATTTTCGGAAAAAGCAAAACTTGGTGCTGCTATACTGAATGGTGATGCCATCAAAGTAGGTGAAACCGGTTTTGGTGCTATCATGTACCTGGATGATAGAACTATCATCAAGATAAGAGAAAATACAAAGTTTAGTTTCATGGAAACACAAAACACTCGGACGGTAGATTTGACACATGGGACCTTGTTGAATAATGTGAATTCCGAAGGCAGAACCAAATCCTTTCGAATTCAAACACCTGTTTCCGTAGCCAGTGTTAAAGGCACACAATTCGCAGCAATTGTCAGTCAAACTGGTGTGGACCAGTTTATAGGCAAAGAAGGACTATTTGAAGTCTTAAATATGATCAGCGGTGAAACAGTTGCAGTGGGGCCAGGGCAAAAAGCGATTAGTAATGCCACTGGTAATTTGGTTCAAGCACCGGCATCTCCAGAAGATTATCCTAACGATCCTGAAGTGGAAGAATACCAGGAGCCTGAGATAGAAGATGTTGATGAATCACCAGAAGAAACTAGACAGGAAAAAAGTCCAGAAGTTCAAGAAACACCAGAAAAACTAAAAAGTGTAGAATCTGAAGAAGTTCCTGAAACTCCGGAAGAACCAGAACAAATAAAATCAGAAGAATCTCCGGAACTTGAAGAGACTCCCGATATACCGGATGAGAGCGCTGGTGGTACACCTCCCAAACCATTTGGCATGGGCATGGGCATTGGTTCCGTAACATTGGATGGTGTTCTCTATAATCAATTGGCGCTTAGGCCTGAGATCAATATTGGTAAAATTGGTTTTGGACTCGACCTGGTTCTATACCTTGATTTTGAAGGCAATATTCGTACCGAAGATTGGGATATTGCTGATGATCCATCCAAATTGTTGGATAAGATATTGTATATTAAATATGGACAAAAAACAGACCCGTTGTGGGTAAAATATGGTAGTATCGAAGGAATGACATTAGGGAATGGAGGATTATTAAATAGTTATTCCAATATGATGGAATTTCCTACTGTCCGTCGAATTGGATTCAATACGGGATTTAATTATGGTCCTGTTGGCGGTGAATTATTCTTTGCTAATCTGAAGGATTTTTCCCGTGGTGGAACTTTAACTGGGTTGAGAGCAACCTATACCGTATCTGAAAATTTCCCCTTGACACTTGGAATCAATTTTGTGACAGATGCCAATATGTTCTCCGGATTAAAAGATGCCGATGATGACACCTATCCAGATGTTTTTGATGATTTCCCTGATAGCTCAAATATGTGGAATGATACTGACGGTGATGGCATACCTGATCCCCACGTTGGATTGGATTCAGCTCGTTGGGATATTGATGCCGATGGCGATAATCTATATGATTATGGCGTTGGAATAGATACATCCATTTTATTAAAGGCAAAACCGTTCAGTTTGGAAGATAATAAAGCAGCCGCAAAAGGATATTCTATAGATATTGGTTATCCTCTTTTTACGGGTAAAATTTTCAATCTTGATGTTTATTCCGAATACAATAGTTTGAGTTTCCCTTCAGCGATAACTGCAGACTCAACTTTTAATCGCATTGAAAGATCGGGTACTGGAATTACAGTTCCTGGTCTTCGTATGTCCTTGTTCAGTATTTTGAAATTAACTGTGGAATATCGAATCGCGGATGGTTCTTTCGTACCAAGCTTTTTTGACCAATCTTACGATTTGACACGGGTGGTTACAACCACCGTGGGAGATTCAACAGCTATCATGACAAAGGATATGTTTGTATTCGATGAGAATAGTAATGATTTTTCATCTTCTGGTGTTTTCGGGTCAGCATCTCTTAATTTGTTTGATTTAGTATCATTTACGGCGTCTTATGCTAGTATGGTCTCCGAAATGGATACGATTAACAGTTTTAATATGTTTATTAATCTAAATGCTGATAATATTCCTAAAGTCAGTACGGCAACGGCTTATTTTCAGAGGAATAATGATACGAATCCATTTGATTTCGAAAATCCATCTGAGAATACCATCATGGGGTATCGTGTTGGATATGAAATGAGTAAGGGCGTGAGTCTGATCTGGGATTTTCGCCAATTCTACCGAGACGATGGCACTGGGAATCTCGAACCAATAAAGCAGACTACTATCGAAACATCATTTAATTTTTGACGGCGTCACTTTTGATAAAAAATATAATACTCGGATTTTACCTGGTTGGTGTTCTGGCAGCACAAACGGAAGTCATGATATTAAGCCAAAATGTTGGTACAGAAATTGACATGCATGAAAATCGTTTTTATCGAATTTTTCCAAAAGAAAAAGGATTCATTAATGCTCAGATTATTCGCATTAATAAGGAAAATTTTCGTGTGGTTATTATAAAGAAAGTTCGTGGAAAAGAGAGATTGGTAAAACGGTATATTTCTCTAGATGATTACGAAAAACTGCAACTTCATGTTGATACCCAACCGGAACTCACTGAAAAAACAAAAAACGAAATGTATGAAGGCATGGATTTCCTAAGAGCAGAAAAAATCGTAAATGAAATTCCAAAACCGCAATATGTTATCCTAAAACACTCTGGACAGAAAAAATGGGGTGGCCGATTGAAAGGGTCTCTTTTTTATGTAGATGAGAATATGCTTCATATACAAACACCAACAACAATAGAAAAAGTACATTTAAGTGATTTGGATCAATTGTCCTATCGACCAGAAATTGGCGATTATGAACATCTTCGTCCTTATCTTTACGGCATCACTGCATTGACTGGATTTGCCTTGGCACAAATTTATAATTCCCAACGAGCAACTTTATATAACGAATACGGAATTCCCCGTAATGATTTAAATCGATACACTCAATTATTTGGCATTGTAATTGGGTTGATTTTTAGTAGCGAACTATTTGATGCTGTCAGTACATTGTTGACACCTTCGGAGACCATAATTTTATCCGAAGCTGAATATGAAAAGAAAAATATTAATTAATCCACGGAGGAACCATGGCAAAGAAACCTAAAGCACCAACCGAAAGTGCACCAGCAGTTGACCCGCAACAACAATATTTAATGGACCAGTTTGGTGGTCTTATGGATCAGGTTGGAGATGGGTTTGGTGGTCCGCTTCAGGAAGAATTAATTAGACGGTTAGAACAAACTATTGCAGATTTTCATGAAGAAGTGAATGAAATGCTTGGCAATCTTAAAGATAATTCAGAAAAACGTCACGACCGTCTCAAGGAAATTTGGAATAATCCAGATGCTGCGGATGATGATGTACCCGATGAACCCGACGATGGGCCCGGTGGCGAAAGCGATATGAGCGAATATGAAAAGCGAATTGAAGGATTAGAGGGCGATAGCAAAAAAGATGAGCCGCAGGAAAAAGATGAAAAACCTAAGAAGAAAAAAGGATTCTTTGGGCGAAAGAAAAAGTAATCGCAAATTCGGGGGTGAGAAATCGCCCCCTTTTTTTTATTTCATTTCTATTCCTTCTGTCTACTTTTGAAGCAAATGGACAAGAGCACGCAAAAAATATTCAAGAATATTCACCCTTAAAAAAAAGAGTATATAGTTTTTCAAAACTCGATTTCATTACATCAGAAGGTGAATTTAACGAATCCATTTGTACTATGTTAATCCCCGATTTGAAAGAAGACAGTCCACCATTTGTTGCTATTTATTATAAACGTGATAATTCAGAGTGGTTCACAGAATCACTTTACAGGAAAAGACTTCGATTTAACTTTAAGGATGGTGTATTAAAATTAGATCAATCCAACTTTTGGGACTGGTTCGAGATTGCTGAAATAAAAATTGTTGTGATTTACTGATTCATGATTTAAGTCTTGAACAAATGCAGTAAATTCATAGTCTAATATTTTTAGAAAAGTTAATTTCTGGCCGTGCTAGATGGGGAATTAGCGGTACCTTGTAGCCTGCAATCCGCTGCAGCAGGATCGATGCCGACGCCAGGCTATTGCTGACTTATTCGAAAGAATTAAGCGATGTTGAAGTTTCGAACTATTGCAATGAATAACGGATGAATCCCGTCAGGCCCGGAAGGGAGCAGCGGTAAGTTTTGATATTCATGTGCTGATAGATTCCCGGAATGGAGTTGGCTGATTTTTTTTAGAATAGGGAACAGGATGGTCAAACGCCGGTGCACGGCCGAATAATTTTATGGCATACAAAGTATTATCACTCAAATGGCGCCCACAGTCTTTTCAAGATGTAGTTGGGCAGGACCATATTACACAAACCTTCATTAATGCATTCGAACAGGATCGAATCGCACAAGGTTATATTTTTACTGGTCCACGGGGCGTAGGGAAAACCACAACAGCTCGAATTCTTGCTATGGCATTGAATGCGGAAGGTGGAGCATCATCTAACTTTGACCCTGATTCAGTAATTTCCAGAGAGATCGCTGATGGACGCTCATTGGATGTTCTAGAAATTGATGGCGCGTCTAATCGAGGAATTGAAGAAATCCGAAACTTAAGGGAGCAAATAAAATTCGCACCAATGAAGGGTGCTTTTCGGGTTATTATAATTGATGAAGTACATATGCTTACAACTCCCGCCTTCAATGCATTGCTCCGAACCTTGGAAGAACCACCTTCTCACGGAAAATTTATTTTTGCCACGACAGATATTCATAAAGTTCCAGCTACAATTATTTCTAGATGTCAGCGGTTTGATTTTAATCGTATCTCCCTTCAGATTATTTCTGATAGATTAGAATTCATATTAACAGAAGAAGGGATTTCTTTTGATGCGGAATCTATCAATGCTATAGCAAAAAAAGCGGATGGTAGTATGCGGGATGGATTAAGTCTATTGGATCAGGCCATTTCCTTTTGTGGAAAGGAAATCAATTATGATGGTGTAGTGAAAGCATTGGGGTTGATAACGGATGAACTCTATTTTGAATTCACTCGTTGTATCCGAGAAAAAGATTCAACGGGAACGGTGAATATGCTGTCATCTTTTTCAAGTTTTGGAATACCTGCTCCAGAAGTTATGGTTGGCATGGGGGGACATATTCGAAATATCCTTTATGCTGGCGTAAAAGATGGTGAATCTCTTCTTGAAATGAATACAGAGCATAAGCAAAGATATATTCAGGAAAGTGAATCATGGGATAGAAGAGACCTTTTACGTATCAGCCAAGTCCTTACAGATGTAGCTGCAACTATTCGCAGAGCAGAAGACCCTTATCTATTATTGGAAATGACTGTGTTGAAGCTTCTGGAAATGGATCAGTCGTTTTATATCGATCAAATAATTTCAAATGGAGGGTCGTCTCTTAAAGTAAAGTCAAAGACTCCCGAAAGGCCCGAATCAGTACAACCAATTAAAAAGCATCTAGATCCAGTTCCTAAAAAAAAATATATCGATCCTGAAAAGAAGCTGACAGCATCGGCACCCGTGGTTAAGGATCCTGTAGTTTCAATCAAAGATAAAAATGAAAAGAACGATATTGAGGAGCAACTTGAAAATAAACTTGAGAAAGAAGCCGTAGTAATATCTACTCCACCCGTTTTAAATATTGAAGACATTCTAGAACACTGGCCATCAATCATGGAAAAAATTAACCTGGTACGGCCTTCTATTGGTGCTATTTTGGAAGAGTGCAAACCACATGAATTTGATGGAAATAATTTAATGATCAAAACGACAGGAGGAAGTGGGTTCAGTGTAAAAATGGTGGAACGAGGTATTCCAATGATTGAAAAAATTCTTGCTGATGAAA
>JABHKE010000045.1 GCA_018692355.1 Fidelibacterota bacterium | reverse complement strand
TGTTCCGGACTCCATTCTTCGCGAAGCAGCTGTTCTACATAGGCCCAGGTACTGCCATCTATACGAGGACGAACTTTAGCTTGCTGTCGCTCTTTTGCAAATGCATTAGCCTGTTTAGGGCGATAGCCCCGGCCACCACGATTTCGTTTAAGTTCTCTACTTACTGTCGATTTGTGAACGCCAATCACTTCCGCAATTTTCAATTGTGTAAGTCCTATTTTAAGCATCGAATATATTATGTATCTTTGTTCCAGCGTGAGCTGGCTGTAGTGTTTCATTTGTGCTCCTCATTTTTGACGGTGGGAAAAGTACGAAGCCTACAGCGGCTCCGCATCTTCCAAAACTCGTCATCGAGTTGCACTTAAGAGTTGAATTCAAGCATTGATAATTTGAAAAAAGAAAAACAAAAAAACTGTTCACCAACCGGGAATTGAGAATTGTTGAAATTGAAATCTGGTTTGGTTGATGGATGGAAAAGATTAAAGCAGTTATTCAAATTTTAACAGAATGGATTTATAAAATTCTTCAATATCCCGAAGGTTATTTTGTAAAATACTTTTTAATATTTCTTTGTCAATATTCTGATATTCATGAACAGCAATGTTTCTAAATCCAACCATAGCGTTCATTTTTTCCTCTAACTCAAATGAAATAATTTTATTTTGTGCTAACAAGTTGAAATGATCTTTTAACGTATTCGGTAATCCAAAATTCTCGTACGCAATTATATGTGCAGCAATATCCACCGACGCCTGTATGGCGCGCTGTAAATTCAAAACAAAAATGTCCTGCACATCAATTTGATCTAAAGTTTTAACCGATAATCCAGTTACATCCAGGATACGCTTCAAACAACGTTGAATAATGGCAACTTTCTCAAGTAAAATATCTTTATCAACCATAAATACTTACCTGCTTCATGCGGTCTTCAATTGGCTTTCGTATTTTTTTCAGATCCACATAATTGCGAATGACATCTATTGTAAATTCATTTACATGTTTTTCATCTTTACAAAAGAGCTGTTGCCCATTTTTAATGATTTGCATTTGTAATACAGGAGTTACTTTATTCAATTCAACACAATCCACTTCTCTTCCCGTAATTTCATTCAAATCTAAAATGATATTATTTTTACACTGAAAATCCAGAGACCCGTTATATAATAAAATAGCAATATCAATATCACTGGATGGTCGTTCCATATTGGACGCAAACGATCCAAAGATATATCCAGCGCAAATATCATCAATCTTTTGTAAATAAGATTTTATTCTATTTTTATTCATCTTTTTCATATGAAAAATTTACCTATAAATTGATAATTGTAAAGTCTGAAAGTCATTGAGGCTAAAGTCTAAAGTCGGAAAGTTGAATGGTTATTGCTTATGCGCTCTTTTCCGTTTAATCCACTCTTTGAAAAATGGGTCTTCAATGTCATATTTTCCATCTATTTTTAAAACGGTCCCAATATTGTAAAACGGATGAAAGAAGACGGAAGTACGGAGACCGAAAAAAAGTTGAAAATGGAAAAGGAAAAAAGTATGGCAAAATCCATAGTTGGAATTTTAGAATAGTTGTCAGTATCCAGGAAAAACAAAAGTAAAAAAGTGCACAGGATTACAGATGGGTTTTGGAAAGTGAATGAATCTGATGACTCGGTATGGCTCGAATATCTTCATTTAAATCAAATTCATGTTCCCCTGCATGTATGACAAAAAGTTTCTTCAGTGAGAGATCGTTTAGACTATTTTTCATTGACGGTGTTATTTTCGGAGCTGTCGTTCGTTTTACTTCAAAACCATATGGATGACCATCAACGAAGGCCAATAAGTCTAATTCTGCTCCAGCATGTGTGGCCCAATAATAAGCATCATCTGGTTCTATGCTTAATTTTCCTAAAATTTCACTGAGAACAAATCCTTCCCATGATGCTCCAATTTTGGGATGATTTTCAAGACCATTCATCGTTTCAATCCCTAAAAGTCCATGCAAAATGCCAGAATCTTTAATGTAAACTTTTGGCGCCTTTACTTGTCGTTTTCCTATATTTTGAAACCAAGGTTTTAATTGCCAAACTACCAAAGCATCTGAAAGTAAATCAACGTATCGTTTTACGGAGGCGTGGGTCATTCCAAATGCTCTCCCCAATTCGCTGCCATTCCAAATTTGGCCATGATAATGTGCAAGCATTGTCCAAAATCTACGCAAAGTGATTGCAGGGATATTAAACCCCAGCTGGGGGATATCCCTTTCGAGAAAGGTACGAATAAAATCTTTTCTCCATGTTACACTGGCCTTGTCTGTTTGCGCTAAATACGATCGAGGAAAACCACCGCGAATCCATAATTTGGATTCATTCTCCTGGCCCACTTCAATTAAAGAAAATCCATTCAAATTGAAATAGGAGATTCTCCCGGCTAAGCTTTCAGAACTTTGTTTTAACAGGTTTGGGGATGCAGAGCCCAAAATCAAAAAGGTCGCTTTGTTATTTTCCCTATCCACCAGGACTCTCAATAATGGAAATAAATCGGGTTTTCGTTGGATTTCATCAATGATGACTAAGCCTGATAAATTTTTCAACGCTAATTTGGGTTCATTTAAACGTACTAGATCGTCAGGATCTTCACAATCAAATCGAGTTGAGGGTGCTTTCCAATGTTTTTCTATTTCATAGGTGATTGTTGTTTTACCCACCTGTCGCGCACCAATGATGGCTACAATTGGGTTTTGACTCAATAATGATTTAATGTGATCTATTTGCGCTAATCTTTCAATCATAGTAAATAGAATATACCTTGTTTATTGGTTATTGTATATTCATATTTCAATGTATAATTAAGCATAGACTAAAAATTAATCGCCACAAAAGGCCATGGTTTCCAATCCTTCGCTTCACCTACGGATAGCAAACATTCCATTTCGGAATAACAATGGAGTAGGGAAACCGGAGAATGAAGAACGGAAACGGAGACCATAACAAAGGAGTACGGAAACCGAAGAATGAAGACCGGAAACGGAGATCATAACAAAGGAGTAGGGAAACCGGAAACCATTAAAATTTCTCCTTTCTGACTTGAATTAGTTTGTAAAGCATTGCAGAGATCATTTTTGATTTATCAATAAAATCTTTTCCAATTGATTTGTCTATTGTTCCCGTCTCTAAGGCAATATATAATTGAGTTCTTAATTCCGAACATGACCCTTTGGCGATATACAAAAATTGAATGAATTCTTTATTCCCTTTCCTATCAAAGCCTTCCGAGATATTTGACGGTATAGACACAGCTGATCTTTGAATTTGATCTCGTAATCCAAAATCTTTACAATTTTTCAATGCCTTGTAAATATTAACAGAAAGCTTTACACTCTCTTTCCAAACATTTAAATCTTCGAATTTCTGTATTTTATTCAAATCCTAAGTCCAGTCTGCTGTTTCCATTTTCCGTTTTTCATCACTTTTAAGCGTGGCTCCGCCCCGTGACTCACATATATTGCAAGCCAAAAACCTATTACAATCATTAAACACAAAGTGCACCAAGAGCACTACCTTATGATCTAATGTATTTCTACTCTTTGGTAATAGGAGCGCCCCAGATCAAAAGGGCATGATCCATATTCAGCTGCACCCATAGAGAGCGTAATTCTTTTATAGTGACTACCATAGGCCGGATCTTTCGAGAAATATCCTTTCCCCGTCTTTCGGCAATACGGTCCAATTCCATTTTATCAATTTTTCCAATCAAAATAATATCAATTAATCCGGAATCAATACCCCTAGCATAATCACCCACCAAATAAGCCGTTTTAACATCACCGAGCTTTTTAATAAGTGTTTCTACCAATTTATCAACGCCTGCATACTTCCGGACCAGAGACTGAAGTTCATTGAATAAAGAATGCTCCGAGTTGGCATGGTACTCTATGGTGCGTCCTACATTTTCAGCAGATATAATCTTTGCTTTGGAAAGGCGATTCAGTTCCACACGTACGCTATTGGTGGATTCGCCAAATTCTGAAGCCAGTTCCCGAAGGTAGGCTCGGGTGCCGGGGTTTAGGAAAAACTTCATTAAAAGCTTAACCCGGGTTTTTGATGTTATTAATGTATCTAGCAAAGGAATATTCTTATATGAGTAATAATTTTACTCTTAATGTGTTTTATTGTCAATATTATTTTATAGATATATTTATTTGCTTGCCAAGGCAACTACCGCTATCGCCTGAGCTAAATTGGCAAGGATTGCGGTTACTTCCTTGGCAAATTCGGTCCGGTCAAAAGGTTCTTCTTCCTTCTGCTTACCAACCACTATAGATGAACCATCAATAATCTTTGGACTCAATAATGACCAGTAATTAAACTTTTTTGAATCTCCATTGGGATATTCAACCCAAATATTTCTTTTATCTGCGTCT
>JABHKE010000132.1 GCA_018692355.1 Fidelibacterota bacterium | reverse complement strand
TATCAGCGTCCTTTATGGAAAAATTACCTTCCACCTGATCTCTTGTATCATTTACAATAACAACCGGATGTCCATTGCCTTTTGCATCACCGATCATCACACACACATCGGTTTGCACACGCTTGATATAATGATAAGCTAATTTTTTTGTATAATAATAATCCACAATGGCATCAGAAATGACCGGCCATCCATCACGTAAATTCCACCACAAAATGCCGTTTCTATCAAACTTGTTCATGCGCCAGAATTCGATAAAATACTTTTTCGCTTCGGCTTGAATGATTTGAGAAGCAAGAATAAAACGGTCGAGATCAGTTGGAACATCAGTAAAGACACATTTGATTTGATTGGTCATTAAGTCATTACGTTTAATTGTTTCAGTTGCATATGGATGAGATCGTACTGCTTTAGTTTGCCATTGATCGTTCCACTCATAATCAATTTTGTTTTTCCATGGATAGACAAAATCTTTGTCAAACATCTTTTCCAGACTCTCCCCACTGGGACAGCCATGATAGCCAATTTCACTGACAAATTTTGCTATATTTTCTGTGTAAAACGGCGCTTTATAGTATCCCCGTGGGCCCCAGAGGTGTTGCTCAGGAGCAAAATTTTGATCGATTCTTCCCGCCAAATTAAATGCATCAGAACTAATGTAGGGCGAGCTTGGGAGGTAAGGCGTTTTAGGATCCAACCGCCGCACCATAGACGGCAATAGATGCCGACTAATCGGCTCTTTGGTTGGGTCAACAAAGGGCTGATCTTCATTCCACTCCCCGGCAATATCATTTTCGTTGTTGCCAGCCCATAATACTAGACTCGGGTGTCGCCTGATTCGACTGATTGCTTTTGCAGCTTCATCTTCAATTTTTTTCAGAAAAATATCATCTTGAGGATATTGGGTACAGCCCATCATAAAGTCATGCCAGACCATAATACCATGTGCGTCACACAAATCATAAAAGTAATCATGCTCATAAACATTTCCTCCCCACATCCGAATCATGTTGCAATTCAGATCGATCATCATATCCACGCAAGGTTTAATATGATCCTTATCACGACTATGTAAGGCATCGAGCGCCACCCAATTTGTACCCTTGACAAATATTTTTTCATTATTGATAATGAAAACGAATTCGCCGGGCTCTTCTTTTGTTGTGATGTCCGTACGAGCGAGAGTTACCGTTCGGATACCAATTTTCTGCTTATCCTCGGTAATGACCTTTCCGTCTCCATCAAGAATGGTTAAGGTAGCATTGTATAACGAAGAATCACCATAGCCACGCGGCCACCATAAGTCTATATTCTTCAAATCATTTAGTCGAGTACGAAATACTGTAGAATAGATTTTGTAATCTTTATTAAAAACGATTCCACTATCACTCTCTAACTTAACATTTAAAACCAAGTCATCAATATTCAGCCGTTCCGTGGCAAATTCCCAATCAACATAAATTGATGCGGTCTTATCTTCAACATTTACTGTATTCGTTGCCCAGTACACTGCTTTAAAATGGGTCGGTGGAATTATTTCAAGTTTTACATCTTTCCAAATTCCAGCACTTACCAACCTTGGCAGAATATCCCAGCCATATGAATGGGCAGCTTTGCGAATATTTACAGATTCACCTCCAAGTGCATCATAGCGAACACCAAAAAATTCCCTCTGATATTTGCGACCTTCTAATATAGGTGAATGAATACATACATATAATTCATTATCAGTTTTTAACAATTCAGTAACATCAAAATTATGCTCAACAAACATATTTTCTGTAGATCCAATCTTTTCATTATTTAGCCAGATATCTGCGACACAGTCAATGCCATCAAAACATAAATTTATTTCATGATTTATTAATACTTCTGGTTTTTTGAATTGGCAGCGATACCACCATTGGTATGTTTCAAACTTTCTTAATTCATATACATTATTTCCAATCATTGGATTTTTAATGATGTCTGCTTTTTCTAAATCTATTTCTACATTTCCTGGTACAATAGCGGGTATTATTTGAAAAGATCCTTTCGAGAGATCATCCGGAGATGAAGGGGCATTTTCATCTTGTAAACCAAAATATAGTTGCCAGTTTAATTCCTGTGATGAATTCAAGTTGTAAGTTTTATTCATAAAGAGACTGTGTAAAATAGTGGGCTTAATTGATTACAATTTTTTCTTAATGTGAACACTTTTTCTATTCTAATTGATAATATTTAAATAAAATGTAGGAGCCGGTAAATTCTCTGAATTAAATAGAGATGCCTGAGAACCATTTTTCCATGCATATCGAACTGCAATTGGTTTTATTTCAGATTTATTTTCTAGCACAATTGTGTTTCCTTGAATTTCTGCATTAACCTCTTCTATATCTAAATTAGAATAAATTAATTCAAATTCTTTTAGTCCGTCTTTTCCTTCAACTAAATATTCTGCACCAATATCAAATTCTAAAACAACATGCCCTTCATTTTGTTTTGCAACTTTACAAATAGGTCCTGAAAAAGCCACAGACTTTTGTTCATAATCTTTTGCCAATGCCCAATAAGCTAGTCGCTCTCCAACTTCTTTTTTTTTGGGAGGATGTATGGTCTCCATACTCCCTATGTCTAACGTAACAGCTTGACCAGTTTTTGGAAGAGATAATGCATAGTTTTGGGCGTTCCTCAATTCTGCTGACTCAGAATTATTTATTCCTGAATAAACATACGGTGCAATCTGGGTAAAATAAAATGAAAATTCACTATTCCAATTTTTTCGCCAAGATTTAATCATTGCTGGAAATAAAGACTTATATTGATCCGAACGGTTAACATTACTTTCTCCTTGGTACCAAATCGCACCCTTAATTGAAAACAATCTTAGAGGATGAATCATAGAATTGAAAAGACCAGTTGGTAGATGACTATTTATTTGAAATTCTTGCACGGGCATCTTTTCGTAGCTGAAATCAGTTGTGAAATAATTAATATTATTACCAATTAATATTGCGGAAGGTAGGTATTTCCAATCACCTGACAAGTCAAGAATAAACTCATCATCTTTTTTTATTCCAAAATCATCCCCTCCATAAATTCCTCCATTCCCAGCTCCATCAAAAACCTGAATGCTAATAGTATTTTTACCTTTCTTCAACAACCCAACAGGGATTACATAGTTTCTTTTTTTTGTCCAATCTTGGGTTCTACCTATTTTTACACCGTTCAAAAACGTTATATCATTATCATCTATTCCACCCAATGATAGATAATAGGTTTCATTTTTTTCTATTTTCGTCAACTCAAAAGATTTTCGAAACCAGATGATTCCATCAAAATTTTGGAAAGAGCCTGATAACCAATTTGGTATTTTCATCGACTTCCAGTGAACATCATCATAATTAATACTAATGTAGTCTTTGTTAACAAGATTATCATCATTTTCATTAAATGTCTTTAAATCAATTTTTTTTAACTGATTCATCCAGATATTGTAATTTGATGTCGGATTGTTCAACTCATTGATATTTTGCTCAAAATTTTCAAATGGGGTTATCGTTTTCAATTCACTTAAAGATGTCCAAGATTCAGCAGGTGTTCCACCCCAGCTACTGTGGATTAACCCTATTGGTACGCCTAATTGCTCATATAATTTTTTACCAAAAAAAAATGCTACAGCACTAAAATCTCCAGCCGTATTCGGCGTGCATACTAGCCAGTCCCCAGTGATATCGTTTTGTGGAATCGTTGCAACAGTTTTTTCGACCTTGAACATCCTTATTTTAGGATATTCAGCAGTTTTAATTACCTCTTCACCATTTTCGATAGGTTCAGAGCCACTTAAAGGCATTTCCATATTTGATTGTCCAGAACATAGCCAAACTTCCCCGATCATTACGTCATTGATTATTTTTCTTTCAGTTTTATTTGAAATTACTATTGTATAAGGGCCTCCAGCTTCTGGGGTGCTTATCTTAGTTTTCCAATTACCTTTATCGTTGGATCTCGTATTTACAATATTACCCCAACTTGGTTTGATTTTTAAATTAGTGTTTGGCTCAGCTTTACCCCAAATAAGATTCTCTGTTTTCTGCTGCAACACAATATGATCAGAAAATATTGAAGTTAGTTCAATACTGGCTTTTTTTGAAAGATTTGCAAGAATGACTTGAAAGGTAACGAAAAATACTAACGCAACTTTCATCGTCTTTTTTTAGCTATTTTTTTTGAAAAATTCAAACTCTAGCATAGCGCAAATTGTGTGATAAATAGGTAAATGAAGCTCCTGAATATCAGGCGTTTCATCAGCATTAGCGCAAATTGTGACATCACAAATTTCATTTAGTCTTCCACCATTTTTACCAGTTAATCCTATCGTTTTTAAACCCATAGATTTTGCTGTAATCATGGCATTTATTACATTTTCTGAGTTTCCGGAAGTAGATATTCCTAATAATATATCATCTCGATCTCCATATCCTATGACCTGTTGGGCGAATATCAGATTGGGATCTATATCGTTTGCAATAGCAGTGTTTAATGCATTGTGAGCTGAGAGAGAGATTGACCTTAGGGCAGGTTGAAGATTCTCTGATAAATACCTTCCAATTTCAGGAGAAGTCTCCACTAATTTTAGCTTATCCTCATCTGATAAAGCCCTATCGTAAAAAAAACTTTTCATCAATTCCCCTACAATATGGTCAGAGTCAGATGAACTGCCACCATTTCCACAAATTAAAAGTTTATTATTATTTACAAAACAAGCATTCAATAAATCAAAGGCTTGAATAATACTCTTTTTTGAAATATCCAATAACGGATGTCGTTCAATTGTTCGATTAAGAATTTGTGTTACATTATTTGGATACATGATGATTACTTATTTAAAGTTCTTGTAATTGCTTACCATTTAGAGCAACACTCAAGCTTGCATAGTCACCTATACTTTCACCAAGAGCAGATGGCACTATTTCACAAGCGTTGGCAGCGGACTCAAGGGCTTCCTTTTTGATTATATCATTGCAAATACTTTTAAATAAATCTGGATAGCGATAGAAAATACTTCCTACAACAATTCGCTCTGGGTTAATTATATCAATCAAAATAGATATACCCATTCCTAAATATTTGGCAGATATTTGAAATATTTTCAAAGCAGTTCCATCACCAGCATTTGCTGCCTCTGCTAATTCTTTCGCGGTTAATTTTTGGAGTTCATCCCTATTTTTAATGAAAGATACCTTCTTACCATTGTCCATTTTTTCACTAATGATATTTTCAGCAAGTCGCTTTATTCCAGCACCGCTACAAAAGCCCTCAAAAGAGCCATTTTTATTATAGCCTATAGGTCCATTTTTAGCCAACCTTACATGTCCAATTTCACCAGCGCTATCATTGGTACCAGTATATAATTTGCCATTTAAAATAAGGCCAGCTCCCATTCCGGTACCAAAGGTCAGAAATACCATATTATTTGTTCCCTTCCCTGCACCATAATGCCACTCAGCTAATGCACATGCATTTGCATCATTTTGTAAAAATGCAGGAGCATTTAATTCGTCTTGAACAATTTTTGTAATATGGATATTATCCCATCCTGGTAAATTAGGAGGAGAAAGAATAAAGCCTTTTTTTGTGTTCAGAGGACCGCCACAACTGATACCAATTGCTGCAAGTGTATAACCTGAAATTTTTCCTACAATCGTGGATGCATGCTTCAGCAGATTGTTAATTGCGAACTCTGGTCCACGGATAGTTTCCGTCGAAAATTGAATTCTATCCAGAATCTTCATCGATTCTGTACTGGCGATTACAGCACAATTTGAACCACCAATATCGATCCCGATGTAGAATTTTTTACTAATTGTCTTCTCACTACTTAATATAACTGAAAACCATAAATAATTTTCATAATTACGTAATCGTAAATCATATTGCTAGATCTGTACATCATAAACCATAAGAAATACTTAACTGAGACCTGAAGCCATAGTGTTCACTATTTATTGGAAGTGCAGGATTACCATCTTTTGATTGCATGAAGTAATCATCAATATGATTATTGATATTAGTCATGTTCAAATACATTGAAAGATTTTCTGATAATTTTTGCTTTAAACTTAAATCAACCAACGTAAACGTATCATAAAATGAGTCACCCAATGATGATACACTATTTTGCGATTGCAACGTTTGATCTTGGTATCTGAAAGATAATCGTGAACTAAATCCTTTATAGTCCCAGCCAAGAATTAAATTATAAATAGCATCAGGTTGGTCTACCATTCTTCCTTCCCTTGTGGTATAACTAAATCCAATAATATCTTGTGGAAACCAGCCTGAAGAATCGATACCAATTACAACCTCTTCAAAATAAGGATATCTCGTTTTTGATTCAAGAAAGGTCAAATTCAAATCTAAAACTATCCCTTTTAAATACCCCGGAAGATACCAAAAATTAGTCTGCCAGGATAATTCAATACCCTTGTAGTATGTATCTTCAAAATTATTAAACGGTATGTTTGTCTTGTGGTTTTCTTCTAATTTTTCCATATCATAGTATTCTTCAGCCGGAAGAGCATCAAGAAAACCATCAGGCTGATTTATAACACGATCCCGTCGGTGAGGAAAATATTTACTCATAATAAATATAAAATCTTCAATTTCCTTATGGTATATATTCAAACTAAATAGACCAATCTTATTACTAAATGCTGAAAAACCGAGATCGTAGTTCCAAGCAGTTGATGGTTTTAAATATGGATTGCCCGATGTAAAGGATTTTTGAGTAAGCTCAGTAATATACACTAGAGGAGACATCAACCTAAAATCTGGTCTTGATGTACTTTTATAAATAGCCGCTTGTAAAAAACTCCATTCATTCAATTTAAATTTTGTATTAATTGAAGGAAATACAAAATCATTATCCCGTTTAACTGTTACAGTATCAGGGTTACCAACAATACCAGTCTTGGCACCCCATTGCTCCTGTATTTGATAAGCTTGGTAGGTTGTACTTTCTTTTTCATAACGAAAACCAGGTATGATTGTAATTTTCTTACCATAATTGATTTCAGTCATTACATACCCAGCAACTGTCTCCTCATTAATTGTATAATCACGATAAAAAGAATTATACCCTTTTTGAAAATACATCAAGTCATTTTCATCACGAAACTGATCTTGCAAATCGGTTAGAAGTTCAATATCTGCAGACCATCCCAGATTATATCGAGAATCTAAAAAAGATCCGGGATTGTAATTATCATCTAGAAAATTAATGGCAGAAACTCCACGCTGTGATCCTACGTTGGTTTCAATCCAAGGAAAGATTTCAACGAGAGCTTCCCTGGGAGGTCTTCCACCACCATAGCGTAGATCTACAAACTCATAATGATTATCACTTTCTCGCTTTAAACTATGGTATTTCCCTCCCATTTTTAATATCCCTGAAAAATTATTAGAAAATTTAAAAGGAATATGCCAATCAGTTCTAAAATCATAATTTTCATCTTCAAGCTGATAATCCGAACTATTTAATAATTGCAAATAACTCTCCTCAACCTTTGTTTGACCATAGTCTTTTAAAGCAGCTGAAGGCTGTCTAAAGATTAGCCAGTTCTGGTTGATTGGATCGCTACCATCACTAACCTCAAGAAAATCAAAATCTTGTCCAGATGTATTAATTTTAGCCTCTGTATATGAAAAATCAATATTCAATTCGGTACCAAATAATTTAAAATCATTCTGTAAAGATTGAGTACGAAGCACAGTATTTGGCCTGTAATCAAGTATCCTCATACCAAATGGCTCCGCAGGCTTAGTAAAATTATGAGAATTTTGTCTAGAGATCATTCTATCCGTTTTTTGATTGATCAAGTTGAAAAATTTGATTTTTATTAAATCAGATTTGTAATCAAGCATTATGTTTCCACTATTTCGATTTCTTAATGTATTTTCGTCGATTAGCGTCGCACCCTCCGTTCTTATATTAAAACCTTCCTCTTCGGTAAGATTTCCTAAGCTATCTAACTTTTGATAAAAAAACGGATTACTATATTTTCCAGAAAACTTGTGTGAGGGTAACTGCTTTTGCTCGATAGAAAATTGTAATTTAGCTCCTAGTTTATTATCGTATAATCTATTGCTAATAGCTCCTACAGTTTTATAACTTTTATTGGATGATTCTAAATCGCTATACCCAACGTCCACGTTGACATTATAGTGAATACCCTTTGGCGCTTCACTCAGCCTTAAATTTATTGTCCCGCCAATAGCATCAGAGTCCATATCTGGTGTTAGACTTTTCATTACTTCAATTCCTGCAAGCATGTCACCTTGAATAAGGCTTAAATCAACACTACGATCAAAATCATTTGTAGATGACATTTTCACTCCATCAATGGTGACATTATTATATTTAGGTGAAAGTCCTCTAACAACTATTTTGTCTGCTTCACCAGATGAGCGTTTAAGGGAGATTCCTGGTAATCTTCCGATTGACTCTGCAACATTTGCGTCTGGTAGTTCTTTCATCTTTTCAGCAGATACAATATTTGTTATTTTAATTGAAGCCACCTGTTCATTGATCGCTGCATACTGACCTTTTGCCTGAGCGGTTACTTCAATAACATTACCCTGGATAATTTTAGGTTCTAAATTTATATTTTGTTTTAGATTCTCCTCTTTTGTGACCTGAATATCAATCTCTTTTTTCTCAAATCCTATATATGTGATAATCATTCGGTAATTACCAGGAGATACAGATGGAATTAAATAAAAACCATCTTTATTTGCAGCGGTTCCTAAACTCGTACCATCAATATATATATTTGCACCAAGTAAAGGTTCTTGGTTTTTAGCGTTATAGATATATCCTGATATTTTTTCCGCTGAAACCAAAGTAGTTGAAAAAGTTATGATAAAAAGAAAAATAGGAATCTTGCGCATACTACCTGACATCCTTATGCTAAAATATTTACAAATGTGATTTATAAAGATATCGTTATTTAAAATACCTTCAATTAAGTAATGAAGGGTACACCCACAACAATCTCAGTAGTCGTAGAGTGTACCCTTATTTATTAAAACGCAGTAAAAGGATATTCTTAACTGTTTGTTTATCTAATAAATGTCATTTTCCTAAACTGCCTAAATTCTCCTGCTGTCATCGTAAGTAAATAGATACCTGAAGAAACATTTAAGCCTTTAGAATCGACACCTCTCCAGCTAACAACATAGCTTCCTGCTGCCTGATCTAAATCAACTAGTGTATTTACGAGCCTTCCTCCTATATCAAAAACCTGTATTTTAACTTGTCCAGAGCTAGGTAACATATACTTAATGCTAGTTTCTGGGTTAAAAGGATTAGGATAATTTTGCTCTAAATTATATGTAGATGGGATACCTACCACATCATCATCTGTACTTAAGGCAGTCGCATACGCAGCTTTGATCGCAGCGAGTGATACTTCTGAATCAAAATTATCAATCTCATTAGTCCAGTGCAAAGCACCGACAGAATGTCCATCACTATTTGAAGTCATAGTTGCAGTGTACGAAAAGTCTTCGATCAAATCAGTGAAATCGGTGATGCCATCCCCATCCTCAGTTTCTGTACCCGGGATTGTCGTAGGATCATTATCACCAAAAAAGTAACCACTCATATCAGGTGTATTTGTCTCAGCAGCTACTTCATATCGAATCCTGTTCCAGATAGCAAAGTTGTCAGCATCACTTGTAGACATAGCTTCTGTATTTAACCCTGGATCTGTATCTAACGTATTGTTTTCTTCCACAAGGTTGTCATGGTCCGCATACAAAGCGATTGCTCGACTATTCATCCAAGGCGTTGGAACTTCTACGCGATATGGAGGGTCACCAAGAGCAGGATCTGCTGTCCCCCAATTAACGTAGGATACAGGAGCATCGGTAAAAATATCGTTATATGAACCACCATAATAACTGTCTAGTACAGATTGATTAAAATAGATATTATCGGCAGTATATACCTTGTAGTTACCAATGTCATTATATGGAGCAAGGACACCATTTTCATCACCCATGTAAGTAGGTAGTAAAATACTCGCAGTGATTGTATCTAATCCTAGAATACTGGTTGGTATTTTATCTGGCTCAACACCAATAACAGTGGCATCTTCTCCCTTGATCATACTATTGTAGAATAAGTTATTCGTAAAGTAAGCTTCATAATAATAGTTATTTAATAGAACATATGCATGGTTATTGATAAATGTGTTATGATTCACCAACGCAAAATTACATGCTGCCTCCTGTTGTAGGAGAGCCATGCCACTACCGCTTACCGTATTATTCTCAAAAATTAGAGTATCGATAGGCACTTTAGCCTCAAATACTCTACTTGCCCACCATTGGTCATCCCAGAAAAGATCTCTAAAATAGTTATTCCGAAACTCCATGACCAGACCCTGAGAAACATTAGTGCCAAAAAACCAATTGTGCTGTGCAAATTCAAATAAACCATCCTCAACCGTTAATCTTCTATCTGTACCATTTAACGTAAAGATAGAAAAATCACCAGCATTTTGATCAGACCTTCCTTGCCAATGAACATTCGCAAGATGAAGACTTCCATTAACCACGTTTCCTAAAGGAGCTACATCTCCAGTTGCGATTGGGATAACGACAGGCTTCTTCCCGCCTTCTTCACCAACAATTGTAAGCGTACCCGTTGGATTATCAACATTAATATCAGATTGTTGAAAATGAAGCCCCGCTAATAATCTATATATACGGTCTGGATTAGCTCTAGTACCATCTGCTAATGTATCCGCGTTGATAGTTGTTTCCATTAGACCTGCATTGGATTGACCACTCGCAATATCGACTACGTCTTGAGAAAATAGCCCACCGCAAATAACTAGATTAATGAAAATTAGACTATACCTGTTTAACATAATAACTCCTTCTTTTTTGATGATTAACTATTTATTTTCACTATGTGATACATAGAGTTTCGAATGAAGATTTATGAAAGTCAAGTAATATATCCAATTGAATTGTTGTATAAAATGACTTATACTTGCTCTAGTATTAAATGGAATATTTTTCTATTACTTAAAGGAAAGGTTTTTTTCTACGGAAACTGTATGCATCTAACAAAAAGACAAGAACAAATACTAGATATCATCAGGCTGAATAAAACTGTAAAAGTAGATATTTTAGCCACCAAGTTCAAAGTTTCTGAGCAGTCAATAAGGAAAGACTTAAACGAAATCTGTGCAAGAGGATTAGCCGCAAGAATTCATGGTGGGGCAAGATTAATAAATACTATATCGAACCCAACTTATGAACAGAAAAGACTGGAATCAAAAGATGAAAAAGGAGAAATCGGAAGAATAGCAGCTGCTTTAATCCCGAACGATTCTTCAGTAATGCTTATATCTGGCACAACTACAGAAAGTGTAGCTAGAGCACTTTACAATCATAATAATTTAGTAGTTATATCAAATAATCTGAACATTGCAAATGCTTTATTTGGATCCAAATCAAAAGCACTAATCATTACTGGTGGGACCATTCGAGAATCTGATGGAGAAGTAATTGGAGAAAATACTGTAGATAACATTTCCAAATTTAAAGCAGATTATGGAATAATTGGTGCACCAGCTTTTAGTGGAGATGGCGCAATACTTGATATTAATGAGAGAGCAGTTTCAGTTGGAAAGGCTATTTTAAAACATTCAAAAAAAAAGATATTTGTATGTGATCATTCTAAATTATTCAAAAAAGCACCTCATGTAATCTGTGAGATTTCTGATATTGATATTTTTATTACCGATAAAAAACCCCCAGAAAAATTTATGAAAATTGCTGATAAGAATAATACAGAGATTATAATTGCAAATAGGAACTGATCTTTACAATAGATGTGGAATCTACAAATTCATTATTTATATATAAAAAGTTGCCCCCCTTCTTCAATCAAAAGATCACATATATCCTTCTTGTTATCTAAATAAATAAGGGGGGCACAATATAATGAAAGTTATTGTAATAGGAGGGGGAATCAACGGGCTTTGTTGTGCCTGGCAACTAGCATTAAATGATGTATCCGTATCACTTCTAGAAAAAAGTAAAATAATGAGCCAGACTAGCAGCGCTTCATCAAAATTATTACATGGTGGACTGAGATACTTAGAAAATTTTGAATTTAATTTAGTTTACGAGTCTCTAAGAGAACGTAATTGGTGGTTGGAAAAAGTTCCTGAATTGACCAATGAGCTACACATGATTCTACCAATTTATAAAAATGGTCCTAGAAATAAATGGGCAATTAAAATAGGACTCTTGTACTATGATTTTCTTGCTGGAAAAGGAAATATATCCAAACATAAATGGATACCAAAAAAGGAATTGGTTTTACTATCTCCAGAACTAAACAAGAAAGACCTTATTGGCGGATTTCGGTTTTCTGATGGCCAGATGGATGACTACAAATTAGGAATGTGGGTCGCAAAACAAGCAAAAAATGATGGGGTTAAAATTTTTGAGAATACAAAGGTTGAGAAAATTGATTTAGATGGGAATATTATCATTAATGGTGAAATGGAAAAATATGATTATATAATTAATACGTGTGGCCCATGGGCATCTGAATTACTAAATAAATCAGGATTGAATGGAAAATACAAATTAGACCTTATTAGAGGAAGTCATATACTTATTAAAGGCGAACCAAGTCAACCGTATTTTTTGCAGACAGGAAATGATGGCCGTATTTTTTTTGTTTTACCATACAATGGTAAAACATTAATTGGAACGACCGAAATACGACAGAATTTGAGCGAGCCAATTATACCGTCAGATGAAGAAATTGCATACTTACTTGATGAGTATAACCATTATTTTATAAAACAAAAAACAACTAAAGATATTATAGAGAAATTTGCTGGTGTTAGACCACTAATTTCTTCTTCAAGTAATCCAAAAAATATTAAACGCGAATATAAAATAGAAACAATGGGTAAAATAGTCAATATTTATGGTGGGAAATGGACTACCGCGATGTCACTAGGACGAAAAGTAGTAAAAAAAATATTAGCCTAAATATCAGTTTTGTACTTTAGATATAAAAATTATAGATTGCATGTTAATTGGTAAAAATCGAATAGTAGTTGAAATGCGTCATGGATCAAATGGTCTTAGGATCTTTGATTCAATGCTAAGAAGTGATAAAGAAGATATTTGTAATTATGGATCTGATAGACATTTTTTGAATAAAAGCACTAAGCCGAAACCTACTGTGCTTAGTAGAAATATTTAGCTGTTTAATAACGGAGAAAAAATTATGCGTAACAATAATAAATTAAGTTTAGTTGAAAAAATTTCCTATGGATCTGGTGATTTTGCTTCATCAATATTTTGGTCATTGTTTTCTATGTTTCTTCTTTTCTTTTATACAGATGTTTTTGGTATAACAGCAGCAGCAGCAGGTACAATGTTCTTGGTTACACGATTATGGGATGCCCTTAATGATCCGCTAATGGGGATGATAGGTGATCGCACAAAAACAAAATGGGGTAAGTTTAGACCTTACCTTTTATTTGTTGCCCTGCCTTTTGCAATAATAGGGACCTTAACCTTCACCACTCCAGATATGAGCAGCTCTAATAAGCTTATCTATGCATATGTGACTTACACATTGATGATGATGGTCTATACTGCTATTAATGTACCATACGCCTCATTACTCGGTGTTATGACTAAGGATTCTCAAGAAAGAACATCTTTAGCTTCATTTCGTTTTCTTGGTGGTTTTGCCGGTGGTTTACTCGTAACAGCTACAGCAAATTCTTTGATTGATTATTTTAGCGCTGATGCAGATATGGCAATTGGTTACAGAAATACAATTGCTATCTACGCTGTTGTAGCAGCCATTTTTTTCATATTTACTTTTTTAGGTACAAAAGAGAGGCTGGATCCAGAAGAAGTAAAAGAGTCATCTTTTAAAGATGATTTACAGGATTTGTTACGAAATAAACCATGGTTTATCATGCTTGGAGCTACAATATCAATATTGGTTTGTAGTTCGCTAAAAGGAAATGCTATCCTCTATTACTTTAAATATTATGTTGGAAGTCAAAATGTTATATTTTTTGGAGAATTGGAGCACGGAGCATTATCTGCAGCATTTATGACAAGTGGTCAGATAGCGGCAATCTTGGGAGTCATTTTAGCTATTCCGTTAGCTGGAAAAATTGGTAAAAAAAATACTTTCCTTTTATCCGGACTTGTATGTGCAGTTTTATCTATTCTATTCTTCTTTATTCCACCACATCAAATCATATTTATATTTTTAATCAACCTATTTATTGGTATGAGCTCCTCGATTGTATTTCCCTTAATTTGGTCAATTTACGGGGACATCTCTGATTATTCAGAATGGAAAACAGGTCGCAGAGCTACGGGATTAATTTTTTCTTCCTCATCTATGTCCCAAAAATTGGGTTGGACAATAGGAGGTGCTATTAGTGGTTGGACTTTATCAGCCTTTGGTTTTGTGGCAAATGAAATTCAAACAGATGAGTCCATTATGGGTATCCGGCTCATGATAAGTTTTTTTGCTGCTGGCGGAGCTCTTTTATCAGTTGCATTTATGTATTACTACCCGTTGAGTGAAGACTATATCAGCGAAATTAAAGAAGAGTTGGAGAAAAATCGAAGTAAGACGAAATCTAACTGAACTTTAGATTGAATATTTTAATTTTCTTTTTCTACCCAGCTTTTTGCCCTTTGCACCGCTTTTTGCCAATCTTTCTTAATCGAATGCAGGTTCATTTTTGAAGGAATAAATTTCTTTTCTACTGCCCAGAGCGATTGTATTTCTTCAATATTTTTCCAATATCCTACATTTAAGCCTGCCATAAAAGCTACCCCTTGTGCTGTTGTTTCAATGATTTTTGGTCTGACAATTTTTAACCCACTAATATCAGATTGAATTTGCATGAGTAGATCATTGGCTGAAGCGCCACCATCAACTCTAAGTTCTTTAATTTTAATATTAGAATCCAAAGACATGGTTTCAATTACCTCCATACTTTGCAAAGCAAGTGCCTCTAGTGCAGCCCTAGCAATATGTCCTTTCTTTGTACCATGTGTTAATCCAATGATTAATCCTGTACTAAATTGATCCCAATGAGGAGCACCTAGACCTACAAAACCCGGGACAAAATAGACGCCACCATTATCTTCAACGGATTTTGCTAAAGCTTCAATCTCTTGAGCTGAGTCTATGAAATCAACATTATCACGTAGCCACTGTACAATAGCTCCGCCTATAAAAATACTTCCCTCTAATGCATAGCTTACCTCATTATTGATTTTCCATGCAATTGTTGTAAGGAGATTATTTTTTGATTTAATAGCTTCTGATCCAGTATTCATGATTAAAAAACAACCTGTACCATAAGTGTTCTTGACCATTCCAGGATTAACGCACATTTGACCAAAAAGAGCAGACTGTTGGTCTCCCGCGATTCCTCCTATAGGAATTGATTTACTAAAAATGTCCGGATCTGTATCTCCATAATAATCGCTACTTTGTTTTACCTCTGGTAACATAGATTTTGGAATATTAAAAAAATTAAGTAAATCATCATCCCAATCTAATTCATGAATGTTAAATAGCATTGTTCTGCTAGCATTGGTAACATCAGTTGCATGGACTTTTCCTTTTGTTAATTTCCACAGTAACCAAGAATCTATTGTACCAAAGGCTAACTTTCCATTTTCAGCACTTTTTTGAGCCCCCTTAACATGATCTAAAATCCAACGAATTTTTGTAGCTGAAAAATAAGAATCTATTAATAGACCTGTTTTCTCTTGAATCATTTCCATATGACCATCTGATTTTAATTTATCACAATATTCCGATGTCCTACGATCTTGCCATACAATAGCCTTGTAGAGTGCTTTTCCTGTTTCTCTATTCCAAATTACTGTGGTTTCCCTTTGGTTTGTGATTCCTATAGCAGCTAATTCAGAGATATTCACACCTTCTTTTTGCATTACATTATCTATGGTGAATTTTTGGGTTTTCCAAATTTCATCAGGATCATGTTCGACCCATCCGGGGTTGGGATAAAATTGCTCAAGCTCTTTTTGTGAAATATTCAGAATTTCTCCCTTTTTATTGAATAAGATAGCTCTTTCGCTGGTTGTGCCAGCATCTATGGTTAATACATATTTGGACATTTAACTATTATGTAATTCAATTATTATATATATATTTACTTATACTTACCAAATCTACTCATCATCCCACAAACAAAAAACCCCACGAAGTGGGGCTTGATTGTATATAAAATTAATTACTTAGATGCTTGAATTCAACTAGTAAGTGCAACTCAAGGACTGGTTGTGAAAGAAGCGGAGCCGCTGTAGGCTTCGCACTTTTCTCACCGTCAAATAAGAGGCGCACAAATGAAACACTACAGCCAGCTCACGCTGGAAAAAAGATACGGAATATATTCGTTGCTTAAAACAGGACTTACACAATCGAAGATTGCCGAAGTGATTGGCATTCACAAATCGACCGTTAGTCGAGAACTTAAACGGAATCGTGGTGGTCGGGACTATCGCCCCAAACAGGCCGATGCATTTGCGAAAGACCGACGGCAAACTAAAGTCCGGCCCCGTATTGACGGCAGTACTTGGGTCTTTATTGAACGATTGATATGTAAAGAATGGAGTCCTGAGCAAATCAGCGGTTGGATGAAGAAAAACATGAAAATATCTATCAGTCATGAATGGATTTACCAATACGTTCTTAAAGACAAACTGGCTGGTGGTTCTCTGTATCTTCATCTACGTTGCAAAAAGAAAAGAAAGAAACGTTATGGATCCAATGAACGACGGGGCATCCTTAAGAATAGAATCGGCATAGACCAAAGACCGGCCATCGTTGACACGCGGTCTCGTGTGGGAGACTGGGAAGCGGATACAATCATCGGTAAAGCCCATAAACAAGCCATTGTCTCTCTGACAGAAAGAAAATCTGGCCTTGCTCTTATTTACAAAGTGGATCGAAGAACAAAGGAAAACACCGAAGGTGCGATAAAACGATTGTTGAGTTCTATATCTAAACAAGTTCATACAATTACATCGGATAATGGAAAAGAGTTTGGAAATCATGAAAAAATCGCAAAGGGACTTAAATGTAACTTTTATTTTGCCCATCCATATTCTTCCTGGGAAAGAGGGACCAATGAAAATACCAATGGTCTCATCCGCCAATACTTTCCAAAAAACAGGGACTTTAGAACCATAACAGATAAGGAGTTAATCCACGCCATGAAAAGACTTAACAATCGTCCAAGAAAAAGACTTGGGTATAAAACACCCAATCAGGTATTTTTTGGAGAATCATTCAATGTTGCACTTACTACTTGAATCCAGGAAGTAAATAAAAAGCATCATCAATTTGATGATGCTTTTTTTATCAATAATGATTTTAATTTTATACTAGACTTCAGCACTCTATGACTCATCACAAGGAATCTTGCTTGCGGATATGGGTGTTTTTTCTGTCAAATATTGAGGGGCACGCATTCCGCCATGAAATAATTGTGCAAAGCTCAAGCTTCCATGAGTATGAATTGAATCTGTAAGTGTCGTTAATTTATCAATGTGCATATCATCAAAAAGACCAAGCTCTCCGTCCCATCCCTGGCCATCTTTGGAAACATGTGCTGCTGCGGTTGTAATAATTCCAAAACCGCCCTTGGCGCGGCGAGTGAGCCACTTTATTTCTTCATCAGAAAGAGTACCATCAGAATGACTTTGTTTATTTGTCATTGCAGCAAGCACAGTTCGATTACGTAACCTGTGCCCCGTACGATTAAAAATAAATAAATCGGAAGGACCGGGCTGTTTATTCTGTACCATTCTCAAATCTAACCATCATCCCATAAACAAAAATCCCCGTGAGGGTGGTGCTGTTCATTTTACTTATAATTTTTAAGAAGACTGTATATCGTCATTACCAATAAAAAATTGGGGTGACTTTTCTACCGAGCCAAGTTTTACTTGTTCTGCGTTTCTTATCATTGCTGAAGCCAAAGTATCTACCCTAAGCCCAAAGCCTTTTGATTCAGAAAAACTCTCAAACCATGTTTGCTTACCCTGAAGCCGTATTAGCATACCTGGCTTAAAAATGGAAACGTGGTTAAAAGAAAAATTCGACAATATCGTTTGTTCTTTTTGTCCCATAGTCCTCATATATAATAATGGATGGATCCAGTCTTTGGCCCACGTTGTATGATTTGCACCTTTTGCTGAAACAAGTGATGCATGATGTATATTGGCATTTGAAGCCATTTTAGCTGCTTCATTTGAAATGCCCGCTTCAATATGAATAAACTCTTTTGCTCCTCCTGCGCGCTGTCTCGTTGTTCCTATACAATTAAAAAAAACATCATTACCTTCCCAAATCTTTTCAGTGGACGACAAATTGGCAAGTGATTCAACAACAATATCCACAAGTTTATCATTTTTTGCACCATCCAAAACGGGCTTCCTTCCAATAGAAGTCACTAATTCACAATTTTGATTTTGCATGAGTTGATTCAACAGTTGTCTGCCGGTGGCGCCTGTACCACCAATGATTATTGCTTTAAACATATTCGAATGTACCCATCATCATTTCAAAAATAATAGCCCGTGAATGACCAAGCTTGATTAATCTTTAAATACAGTATTTTTCGGGTAAGGGGAATTCATGTGTTTCTTTATTCCAGTAAACATTCATAATCCACCACCTTTTCCCGTCATTGAGTAATTGAATACTATTGATTCCTCTGGTATGAGGCTTATTATCATCAATTAAGTTTTTGCTTCCAAAAGTAGACCAAACATGAACCACATGCCCAAATTCTTCTACTTTTCGAGCAATTTCATACTCATAAAAACTTTCGCCATCTAAAAAAGGTTGGGCATACTGAATAAAATCATCAGGCATCATCACTTTTGTATCCAGGGTTCCATTGTCTTCTTTTCTTACAACTATTAATCGTGCTTCAGGATGAAAAAGATACCTCTCTCTATCCCAATTTCTTTCTTCTCCTTTTTCCCCAGAAATAACATCGTATAGCGCATCTATTATAGAATCAATTGATATTACATCATCTTTATATTGGTTTGATAACTTATTCATTTTTACTTATGAACCTGCCCGTTCTCCTTTATACATTAATTTTATGGGGGTTAAAAAAATACAGGATTTTTTGGAATCAATTATAAATTTTTCTGCCAGAATTCCAGCATTGTATTTTGCCGGTGAATCCTGGCTGGTTTATCTCTGAAACCATGTTTCCGCATAGGATAAAACATCATATCAAACATGATATTTTCCTTGATCAGTTCATCAATGAAATGCCAGGAATTCTGGGGATGCACATTATCATCATAAGTTCCATGGATCAACAGCAGGCGCCCGTGAAGGTTTTTTGCACTTTTAACAAAAGATGTCTTTTCATATCCTTCCGGGTTATCCTGTGGGCGCTTCATGGCAAATTCTCCCCACTTGGTGTCGTAGTAATGCCAATCCGTAACTGGTGCTCCTGATATGCCTGCCTTGAATTCCCGGGTATTGGTCATAGCGTTCAAGGTAAAACTTCCGCCACCGCTCCAGCCCCAAATTCCAACCCGATCCGGGTCAATATAAGGCTGTGATTTCAGCCAGTGGATTCCATCCAAGATATCAACAATTTCTATGGGACCGGACATCATCATTATAAGTCGATTTTCTAATTTCTTGCTGATGGCGGTGGCGCTGCGGTGATCAAATTTCACAACCAGGTAACCTCTATCTAACAGCATATTATCAAAGAAAAGAGATGAGCCCTGCCATTGGTCAAACACTGTAGGCGCTGATGGGCCACCATAAATATGGAAAATAAGAGGATAGGATTTACCTGGATCAAAATCATTTGGTTTCAAAATCTGAGCAGGCATTGGGAATCCATCTGATGTGGGGATAGTAAAAAGCTCCGGGGTCTGCAGATTCAACCCCTGCAATAGTTCAGGGCGTGGTTTTGCAAGCACATGCAAATTTGTCCCATCATTTTTATGGAGAGTAAGCGATGGAAGGGTACTGCTGTTGGAATAGGAGTCCAAATAATATTGCCCATCAGGGCTAAATCCAACCTTATGAACTCCATTGTCTTTTGTGACTCGCTCCAGCCCACTGCCATCGAACCCTATTCTATATAAATGTCGTTCAATAGATGATTTTTTCAACGCAGTAAAATATACCTGACTATTTTTTTCATCAATATTAACCACGGATCGCCTTAGCCAAAAGGGGCCTCCGGATGAACGCAATGCCCAAGGTCCTCTGGTAACCTGATTAATCAACTGTCCATCTTCTCTGAAGCGATATAAGTGTGCATAGCCGTCTCGCTCAGATTGCCATAAAAAATCACCTGATTCCAAAAAATAAAGATCATCATTGATATTGACCCAGCCTTCATCCGTTTCATGTAAAACCCGGCCAAGGTTTTTTCCGGTTTTCCGATCGATATAAAACAAATCCAGTTCAGTTTGGGCCCGGTTCATGGTCTGTAATGCGAATCGTTTATTATCTGGATGCCATTTTACGCGACAGACATATTCGTATGAATCAAGTTTGACCCATTTTATCCGAGGATGGGCTACTTCCATAACACCCACTTTCACAATGGGATTATCTGTTCCTGTTTTCGGGTAGCGCTGGGTAATCAACCGTGGTTCCGCAGGCTTGAAATCCACATAATGCATTTTTGTCACTGGAGATTCATCGGTCTGTAAAAAAACCAGTGCTTTAGAATCATCTGACCACCAATAGCCAATATCCTGCCGGCCAAATATCTCTTCCCAGTAAACCCATGAGACAGTACCGTTCAGGATATTTTCTGATCCGTCACGGGTCAGGCGAGTTTCCCGGTTTTTTAGTAAGTCATAAACATAAATATCGTTTTCCCTGACAAAGGATACCTTTGACCCGTCTGGTGAAAAACGGGGCGATTTTTCAACTGTTTCAGTATCAGTAATACGCCTGAATTCTGAAGTTGCCAGATCTAGAATAAAGATATCTTTTTTATAGATATAAAGCGCCTGTTCTCCATTTGAATCAAAGGCAATGGGCCATACCAGGTATTTTGTGGAATCTTCATGGCCAATGCTTCTTTGCAGGCTGGCAATTGCTTTTTCTTTGTTAACCAAAGGAGTGAGTTCACCGGCTTTACGGGGATCCAGTTTCTGAAATGTTCTTTCTTCTTTGGGCTGGCGAACATCAAACAAGATGGCTGTATTATTATCTAGCCATTGATATTGG